>NZ_JBHWGV010000112.1:0-5734 GCF_042732955.1 Kitasatospora sp. NPDC059747
GGGGGCCGCGCGGGTCGGGGGGGCGGTCGAGCCGGTGGCGCCGCCCGTGGCGGCGCCGGTGTCCGAGTTGTCCGGGCCGCAGGCGGCCAGGGACAGGGCGGTGGCCGCCGCCAGTGCGGCGACGGTCAGCTTCGTGGTGTACGAACGCATGGTGCGCTAACTCCTGGGCGCGCGACCGCGAACCGTTGCCGGCATGCCCAGTGCGGTGCCGCCCGATGGCATTGAGGGTCGAAGACGAGTGGGTCCAGCGGGCAAGAAGCCGTCCCCCGATCTGGCTTTCGGTCAGGGACCATACCAGCCATCCGGATTGGTGGCCCGGCTGTGGCGAGGCCGTGACCGGGCCGGGTCCAGCCGGTGAAATACCCTGCGGCCGACCTGCACGGATCGCGTAGATTTCGGGGGTGACGGCCGGGCCCGGCGACCCGGTCCACGGCATGGCCGCACCCGCACCACACCGGAAGGGCGTACAGCGAGATGAGCGACGACTCACTGCGGGAGGAGGTGCTGACCGCACGGCGCATCGTCGTCAAGGTCGGCTCCTCCTCACTCACCACGGCGGCCGGCGGCCTGGACGCCGACCGCGTCGACGCCCTCGTGGACGCGCTCGCCAAGGTGCGCGCCCGCGCGGACGCGCCGGAGGTCGTCCTGGTCTCCTCCGGCGCCATCGCCGCCGGCCTCGCCCCGCTCGGCCTGGAGAAAAGGCCCAAGGACCTGGCCCGCCAGCAGGCCGCCGCGAGCGTCGGGCAGGGCCTGCTCGTCGCCCGGTACACCGCCTCCTTCGCCCGCTACGGCATCCGGGTCGGCCAGGTGCTGCTCACCGCCGAGGACGCCAGCCGGCGCGCGCACTACCGCAACGCCTACCGCACGCTCGACCAGCTGCTGGCGATGGGCGCGATGCCCGTCGTCAACGAGAACGACACCGTCGCCACCGCCGAAATCAAGTTCGGTGACAACGACCGGCTGGCCGCCCTGGTCGCCCACCTCGTACGGGCCGACCTGCTGGTGCTGCTCTCCGACGTGGACGGCCTCTACGACGGCGACCCGGCCCGCCCCGGCACCAGCCGGATCGCCGAGGTGCGCGGCCCGCACGACCTCGACGGCATCCAGATCGGCAGCGCGGGCAAGGCCGGCGTCGGCACCGGCGGCATGGTCACCAAGGTCGAGGCGGCCCGGATCGCCACCGGCGCCGGCATCCCGGTGGTGCTCACCGCCGCCAGCCACGCCGCCGACGCGCTGGCCGGCCGGCCCACCGGCACCCTGTTCCTGCGCACCGGCAGCCGCACCTCCGACCGGATGCTCTGGCTCGCCCACGCGAGCAGCCCGCGCGGCGCCCTGCACCTCGACGCGGGGGCCGTCGAGGCGGTCGTCTCCGGGGGTGCGTCGCTGCTGCCGGCCGGGGTGGTGAAGGTCGACGGCGAGTTCGCCGCGGGTGATCCGGTGGACCTGATTGCCGAAAACGGCCACATCGTGGCGCGCGGGCTGGTCAACTTTGATGCGAGGGAGTTGCCCCGCCTGCTCGGCCGGTCCACCCGTGACCTGGCCCAGGAGCTCGGCGCCGCGTACGAGCGGGAGGTCGTCCACCGCGACGACCTGGTCGTCCTGCGCGGCTGACCGGCCGGCGCGGGGCGGGTGCCGGCCGGGGGCCGCTCCGCACGGGGAGGGGCCCGGCCGCCGGGCGAGGAGGGGCGCAGCCGTGCGCGCCGGCCGAACGCCGGCGGGACGGGTGGGGGGACGACAGGACATCGCCGAACAGGAGGCCGCCGGTGGAACGCAGGCGCGAGGCAGCGCTGACCGGAGGAACGGCGGGCCGGCGGCTGACCAGCATCGACGGCGGACGCGAGGACGCTCCCGCCGAGTCGTCCGGTCCGCCGCCGCAGAGGCCCGGCGGGGTGCGCAGGCTGCGGCCGGACCACCGGGAGGCGGGGGAGCCGCCGACCGTGCCCGAGCAGGCGCGGCTGTGGCACGTGGTGCTGAGCGTGGCCGGCCAGGTCACGCCGCTGACCTCGCTGCGCGCCTCGCTGGAGCGGCTCGCGCACGACCACTCGTTCTTCCTGACCGCCCGGTACGCCGCCGACCACGCGGAGATCCGCTACTGGGAGCAGGCCCGGGACCTGCACGACGCGGCGGCGATCGCGCTGCGGCTGTGGGGCGAGCACAAGGTGACCGCGAACCTGCCGCCGTGGGAGATCGTCGGCCTGGAGGTGGTCGACCGGGCGACGTACCACAAGCGGGTGGCGGAGGGCTTCGGGGATCCGCCGCCGCACCTGGGCGGCGTGCACCCGTACTGACCGCCGGGCCGTCTCATCGCGCGAAACGGGGGCTCGGCGGGCGTGGCGCAGTCGCTACCCTTGGCGCATGACCAGCGACCTCGCCCCCGCCGACAGCCCCGTCCTCGCCGTAGCGCGCCGTGCCCGGGAGGCCGCCGCCGCGCTCGCCCCGCTGCCGCGCGGCGCGAAGGACGCCGCGCTGCTGGCGATCGCGGACGCGCTGGTCGCCCGTGCCGCCGAGGTCGTCGCGGCCAACGCCGAGGACGTGGCCCGGGCCCGCGAGGCCGGGACGGCGGAGTCCGTGATCGACCGGCTGACGCTGACCGACGAGCGGATCGCGGCGATCGCCGCCGACGTGCGCAGCGTGGCCGGCCTGCCCGACCCGGTCGGCGAGGTCGTGCGCGGCTACACGCTGCCCAACGGTCTGGACGTGCGCCAGGTGCGGGTGCCGCTCGGCGTGGTCGGCATCATCTACGAGGCCCGGCCGAACGTCACCGTCGACGCCGCCGCGCTCTGCCTGAAGTCGGGCAACGCGGTGCTGCTGCGCGGCTCGGCCTCGGCCTACCGCTCCAACACCGCGCTGGTGGCCGTCCTGCGGGACGCCGTCGCCGCGGCCGGGCTGCCCGCCGACGTGATCCAGCTCGTCCCGGGCGAGAGCCGCGACTCCGTCCAGGAGCTGATGCGCGCCCGCGGCCTCGTGGACGTGCTCATCCCGCGCGGCGGCGCCTCGCTGATCCGCGCCGTGGTCGAGGGCTCGACCGTGCCGGTGATCGAGACCGGCACCGGCAACTGCCACGTCTACGTGGACGCGCGGACGGACCTGGCGATGGCCGTCGGCATCCTGCTGAACTCCAAGGCGCAGCGGGTCAGCGTCTGCAACGCGGCCGAGACGCTGCTGGTGCACCAGGACGTCGCGGACGCCTTCCTGCCGCTCGCGCTCGCCGCCCTGGCCGGTGCCGGGGTGACGGTGCACGGCGACGACGCGGTGCTCAAGGCCGCCGAGGGCACCGGGGCCACCGTCGTGCCGGCCACCGACGAGGACTGGGGCGCCGAGTACCTGTCGTACGACATCGCCGCCGCCGTGGTGCCCTCGCTGGACGCCGCCGTCGAGCACATCCGCCGCTGGTCCTCCGGCCACACCGAGGCGATCGTGACGACCTCGCAGGCCGCCGCCCGGCGCTTCACCCGGCTGGTCGACTCGACCACCGTCGCCGTCAACGCCTCGACCCGCTTCACCGACGGCGGTGAGTTCGGCTTCGGTGCGGAGATCGGGATCTCCACGCAGAAGCTGCACGCCCGCGGCCCGATGGGCCTGCCGGAGCTGACCAGCACCAAGTACATCGTCACCGGTGACGGGCACGTCCGCGGCGAGGCCGCGCAGACGGTGGGCGGGGACGCCGACGCGTTCTGAGCGGGGGCGGCCGGGGCCTCCGGTCGGGGTGGCCGGGCCTCGGGGCGCGTGGCCGGGGCGCTCGGGGCGGGCGGCCTGGGCCTCCGGTCGGGATGGACGGGGTCAGCGTCACACGTGTGACGGACCAACTGGCAGGAGCCACAGACAAATCGCCCGCCCGGTAATACGCTGAATCCGTGGCTGAGGATGTGGGGGGCTTGCCGTACCCCGACGGCTCCGACCACGGTGGTGCGGACGACGAGTTCGCCACCGTGGTCTTCGACGAGGCCTTCGTCCGGTCCGCCGCCGTGCACGAGCCGACGGCCAAGGAGCGGCAGCTCGCCGCTGCCGAGGCCAGGCTCGAGCCGGACACCGCGGGTCCGGGCTGGGGCTATGACGTCCCGGCCGGGGACGGGGTGCCGCTGGAGCTGCGCCCGTACCCGAGCCGGCTCGACGACGACCACCTCTACCCTGATCCGTGGTCAGGGCCGGGCCGGGCGGTGGGCCGTTCGGGCCGCCGCCGGGGCCGGGGCGACGGCGGTCCGGTGCGGGGGCGCGGGCGCTACGTCGCCCAGCAGCGCTGGCACCGGCCGGTCGCGTGGGTGCTCGCGGTGATCATGGGCGTGAGCCTGGTGGCGGTCGCCGTCGCGGCGATCTACCAGGGCGTGGGCGGCGCCTCCGGCGCGCCCCCGCGGCCGGATTCCGGGAGCAGCAGCGCCGGGGTCGACCCGACGCCCGCGCCCGCACCGCCCGCCGAGCCGTCGCTGGTGGTCACCGCGCCCGCCGGCTGATCCCGCGGGGGTCGTGCGCCCGGGGCGGGTGGTCACGCAGCGTTCCCGGGAATCTGCGTGAGCACCCTCGTGGCGGGGCGGGGGTGCGCCTACCCTGGTGGTGTGGGTGACCCGCGAGAGCCTCCGGAGGGTACGCCCGACGGTGGGTCCGGAAACGAGGACGAGTACCGGTCCGTCGTCTTCGACGAATCGTTCGTGCGGGCTGCCCGGATCCAGGAGCTGTCCGCCCGGGAGCGGCTGGCCGGCTCCTTCGGCCGGGCCACCCGGCCCAAGGTGCGGCTCGGCCCGTTCGGCACGGTGCCCCGCCAGGCGCTCGCGCTGCTGCTGCTCATCCTGCTGGCCTTCGCGGCCGCCGTGTACTTCGGGGTCAGCTCGCCGAAGGGTACGGCCGCGCGCCCCGAGGGCAGCCAACTGACCGTCAGCCTGGTCGCGTTGAGCCCGGCCTCGGCGGTGCGGCCGGTCGCCGACCCGGCGAACCCGTTCGCCGCGCTGCCGACGGGGTACGGGGACGGGACGATGGGGCTGAACACCCCGGCCGGGACGTCCACCGAGCACTTCAGCCGGGTCGAGGTGACCAAGGCGCTCGACACCGTGCAGCGCTACCTGGTCGCCTCCTCGCTGGCGCCGGCCGCCCTCGTCCAGGGCGCCACCGCCGACGTGCGGGCCTTCGTGACGCCCGGCGAGCAGGCCGGGTTCGACGCGAGCGTGGCACAGCCCGTCGACGACCGGCACCACGCGGTGACCGGCTGGCTGGTCCGCTTCGACCCGGCGCAGGTGGCCCTGGCGACCGACACCGTGAAGGTGGCCGGCGTGATGCGGGTCGACGAGGCGGACAGCGGCACGCTGCAGGTCACCACCGACCACACCTTCGTCTACGCGCTCAGGCCGGCCGGCGCCCCCGCCGGCGCCCCGGTCACGCTGGAGACCGTGCGGCGGGAGCTGACCTTCCAGTTCGACCGGATCGACCTCGGCGCGGCGCAGCTGCGGCTGGTGGACGCGGTGGTCCAGGCCGGGCCGGAGCCGTGCACGACGTCGATGGCGGGCTTCCTGCAGCCGGTGCTCGCGACCCCGCAGGGCGTCCGGGTGCCGGGGCCGGCGGCGGTCGACCCGGGCGACCACGCGCACCCGGCGTGGCAGGTGTGCGGGGTGCTGGCCGGGAGCTGAGGCGGGGCGCGGGTGGGCGGGAACGCCCCGCCGCCGGGGGCCCCCCCGGGGGGGGACCCCCCGGCGCCGGGCGGGGGGGGTTGAAACCAACCCCGCGCGGGGGGGGGGGGCCCCGGGGGCGC
>NZ_JBHWGV010000112.1:5744-12364 GCF_042732955.1 Kitasatospora sp. NPDC059747
GCGGTGGCGGGGGGGGGGGGGTCCGCCCGCCTGGCCGGGGGGGCGGGGGGGCGGTGTCCCCCCCCCCGGCGCCTGCCCCGGGGGGGGGGCCCCCCCCGGCGGGCGGCGGCGGTCGCGGTTACGACTCCTCGCCGTCCTTGGGCGCGGACCCGGTGCGCGCGCCGGCGCCCGTGAAGGTGTCGCGGATCTTGCCGCCCACGGTCGCGGCGCCGCCGGCGACGTCCCGGATCAGGCCCATCAGCGGGTCCTTGCTCTCCTTGACGGAGGTCGTGTAGTGGTCGGCGGCGGCCTTCCACTGCTCGGTGACCGAGGTGTCCGGGTCGTCGGTGCGGCGCGGGTAGGCGCCGGCCAGGATCGAGCGGTACTCGTCGCCCTCGGCCCACTTCTTCAGCGCGGCGACCCGGACCACGGCGAACGGGTGGCTCTGCGGCAGCACCTGGAGCAGCTTGAGCACGCCGTCGCGCAGGTCGCCGGCCTTCTCGTACTCCTCGGCCTGCTCCAGGAAGGCGTCCACGTTCATCTCGGCCAGGTTGTGCCCGCCGGCCAGCTTCATCAGGGCCCGCATGGAGGCCTGGAGGTCCTGCCCGGCCAGCAGGCCGGCCCGGTCGCTGGACAGCTCGGCCTTGCGGAACCACTCCTTGAGCGCGGTGACGATCGCCATGATCGCCAGGTTGCCGAGCGGCACCCAGGCGATCCGGGTGGCGATGTTGGTGAGGATCAGCAGCATCGTCCGGTAGACGGCGTGGCCGGACATCGCGTGGCCGACCTCGTGGCCGATGACCGAGCGCAGCTCCTCCTCGTCCAGCAGCTCGACGAGCCCGCTGGTGATCACGATGATCGGGGTGTCGATGCCGATGGTGAAGGCGTTGACCGTCGGGTCCTGGGTGACGTAGAGGTCGGGGACCTTCTCCAGGTCGAGCACGTAGGCGGCGTCGCGCACCATGTCGTGCAGCTCGGGGAACTGCCGCTCGGAGGTCTTCACGGCGGTGGCCAGGAACATCAGCCGGATCGCCCGCTCCGACACCAGGCCGGCGAGCTTCTTGAGGACGTCGTCGAAGCCGGTCAGCCGGCGCAGCGCGACCAGGGCGGAACGGTCGGCCGGGTGCTCCCAGGCCCGGGTGGAGATGTCGGGGAAGCGCTGGCGGCGCCGGCTCGGGGTCTTCGCGGTCGTGTCGGTCATGGTCTGAGCACCCTCCTGGTCGACGGCGGCCCCGGCCGGTGGCCGGCCCCCGCTGGTCTTCGCCTGCAACGACTGCTTGTGCAACGTCCGCGGTTGCGTACTCGTCCCCGCCGCGAGCCCGCGGTGGGGTCCGGCCGCGCCGGAGGGGCCGGTGGCGGGCCCCGGTGTGAGGCCGGTTTACCCTGAGGGCCCTGGAGAACCGAGACCGGACCCGGCCGCGGTAACCGAGCAGTCCGAGGAGCACCGCAGATGTCCACCGACGCCCTTGTCAGCCTGGCCGCACCGATCTCGGACGAGCCCGGCCCGGGCCTGTTCCTGCGGATCATCATCATCGCGTCGTTCGTCGGGGTCGGCCTGCTGGTCTGGATCATGGCCCGCGCCTTCCGCGGCAACTAGGACGCGTCCCGGGGCGGACGCGTCCCGCGCGGTGGCACCGTTCGCTCACGCCCGGTCAGCGGCGGTGGGCCGCCGAGCGGTTGCCCCGGCACCCCCCGTACGATGACGGGTGGGCCCTCACCGGCCCGCCAGCACCCCCAGGTCCGTCCTCCGAGCCGAGAAGGTCCAGCAGACCATGAACACCGCCGCCGCACTGCCCGTCCTGAACCTGCTCGCCGACGGCGAGGGGGGCAACCACGACAGCCTCAACCCGTACCTCTCGGGTGGCGCCGCACTGTTCGTCCTGCTGCTCCTGCTCTACGTGACCACCCGCTTCAACCGGGACCGCTGAGCCGGGCCAGGGGTCGCTCGGGGAGCGTCCGGCACACCCGCCGGCCGCTCCCTCACGCATGTCCGGGCCGCACGTGCGGCCTGCTCCCACACGGGTGTTCCCGCACCGCAACGGGCGTCGCGTAAGGTGTCTCGCCATGGGAGAGCAGGCCGGGATTCCCGGCGGACCGGAACCGGTGAAGAAGCGCCTCGGCGTGATGGGCGGCACCTTCGACCCGATCCACCACGGCCACCTGGTCGCCGCCAGCGAGGTGGCGAGCGCGTTCCACCTGGACGAGGTGATCTTCGTGCCGACCGGGCAGCCGTGGCAGAAGAGCGACCGCCACGTCACCCCGGCCGAGGACCGCTACCTGATGACGGTCATCGCCACCGCCGAGAACCCGCAGTTCTCGGTCAGCCGGATCGACATCGACCGCGAGGGCCCGACGTACACCGTCGACACCCTGCGCGACCTGCACGCGCTGCACCCCGACGCCGACCTCTTCTTCATCACCGGCGCCGACGCGCTCGCCCAGATCCTGTCCTGGCGCGACTCCGACGAACTCTTCTCGCTCGCCCACTTCATCGGGTGCACCCGGCCGGGGCACACTCTGTCCGACGCCGGACTCCCGGTGGGCGGGGTCTCCCTGGTGGAGGTCCCCGCGCTGGCCATCTCCTCCACGGACTGCCGCAACCGGGTCGCCAAGGGCGAGCCGGTCTGGTACCTCGTGCCGGACGGCGTGGTCCGCTACATCGACAAGCGGGCGCTGTACGCGCCGCACGGGACCTGACCAGGAGCGTATGCGTGACTGATCGCAGCGGCGGCGACGCGGGGCAGCGCCCGGAGGACTGGTCGACCGGGCAGTACCCGCAGTACCAGCCGTACGGGCAGCAGCCGGTGCAGCAGTACGACCAGTACGGGCAGCCCGTGCCGGCGGCGCCCGGGTACGGCCAGGACCCGTACGGCGGCTACCAGGAGCAGTACCAGCAGCAGCCGTACCAGGCCTACCAGCAGCAGGGGCAGGCCCCGCAGCAGTACGAGCCGTACGAGTCCTACGGGCAGCAGCCGGTGCAGCAGTACGACCAGTACGGGCAGCCCGTGCAGGCGTACCAGCAGGGCGGCTACGGCTACCAGGAGCCGCAGCCGTACGCCTACGACGGCTACCAGCAGCAGGCGTACCCGGTGGCCGAGCCGCAGGCCGGGGACGCGGTGCAGGTGGCCCACACGGCCCCCGCCGCACCCGAGCCCGTCGCCCCGGCGCCGGCCGCCGCGCCCGTGCCGCCGCGCCCGCGCACGCCCAGGCCCGCCGGGACGGCGCCGGCCAAGCCCGCGCAGCCGTCCGAGATGGTCGGCGGAAGCCGCACGCCCAAGGGCGCCAAGGAGCCCAAGGACTCCTACACCACCGGTGAGTTCACCTTCGTCGACGAGGAGGCGGAGGAGACCGAGGACGTCATCGACTGGCTGAAGTTCGCCGAGTCCCGCAGCGAGGTGCGCGCCGAGCGCCGCCGGCGGCTGCGCAACCGGCTGATCGGCCTCGGTGTCGCCGTCGCGCTGGCCGCGGGCGGCGTCGGCGGCTACCTGTTCTTCACCGGCGACAGCAAGCAGACCGCGGCCAAGGCGGCCGGCAAGCGCCAGGTCAACGTCGTGCACCTGCGCGACCTGCAGGGCAAGGTCTCCAGCGCGCTGCTCGTCAACGACGCCGCCGGGGGCAAGGGCACCGTGCTGCTGCTCCCCGACACCCTGCGACTGCCCGGCCCGGGCGACCCGGCCGTCGCCCCGGTCAGCCAGGCACTGGACCCCTCGATGGGCGCCGCCGCCACCCGCGACGGCCTGTCCGCCGTGCTCGGCGCCCCCGTGGCCGGCACCTGGCGGCTGGACACCCCCTACCTGGAACTGCTGGTCAACCAGCTCGGCGGCGTCCGGGTGGACACCAACGCCGAGACCCACGACGGCGGCAAGCCGGACGGCGCCCTGCTCAGTGCGGCCGGCAAGAACACCCTGCTCAACGGCAAGGCCGCGGTCGCCTACGCGACCCTGCAGGCGGCGGGGGAGAACCGCGACGCCCAGCTCGCCCGGTTCGGCCAGGTCATGGACGCCGTCGTGCGCACCATGCCCACCGACTTCAACGAGGCCAAGGACGACGTGCACCGGATGAACGCGGTGCTCGACCCGTCGCTGCCCGAGGACGCCCTCGCCGGGGTGCTCGCCCAGCTCGCCCAGCAGGCCAAGGACGGCCACTTCGGCACCACGGCGCTGACCGTCAAGCCGGACGGCTCGCTGGACGAGGCCACCGCCGGCAAGCAGGTCAAGGACGTGCTCGGCGGCACCGTGAAGTCGGCCGTCGCGGGCGACGCCCCGGCGCGCGTGTCGGTCCAGGACGCCTCCGGAAACGACCAGGCCGCCGCCTCCGCACAGGTCCAGATCGTGAACGCGGGCCTGACTTTCATCCCCGGCGGCGCCAAGGGCGCGCCGCAGGCGACCAGTGAGATCCGCTACACCGACGACGCCCGGCAGGCCGCCGCGAAGTCCCTGGCGACCAGCCTCGGGCTGCCGGACACGGCGGTGAAGAAGGTCGGTGACGCCCAGAACGCGGACCTGGTCGTCGTCCTCGGCAAGGACTACCAGCCGCCGAAGAACCAGTAGCCGGCCGGCGGCCGGCGGTGCGCGTGGGGGCCGGGCGACCCCGGCCCCCACGCGTACCGGAAAAAAGCGGTTCCGGGGCGGCCCGGGCGGCGTGAGATCCTGGAATGCGGTCCCGGCGGTGCGTCGGGGCAGCCCCACGCCGCCGACCCGGAAGTACACCGTGACCGTCACCGACCACAGCCAGCAGCTCATCACCGTCGCCGCCCAGGCGGCGGCCGACAAGCTGGCGCACAACATCATCGCCTTCGACGTCAGCGAGGTGCTGTCGATCACCGACGCCTTCCTGATCGCGTCCGCGAACAACGACCGCCAGGTCCGCTCCATCGCCGAGGAGATCGAGGACCAGCTGCGCGAGCAGCTGGACATCAAGCCGGTGCGCCGCGAGGGCGAGCGCGACGGCCGCTGGATCCTGCTCGACTACCTGGACATCGTCGTGCACGTCCAGCACTCCGAGGAGCGCTCCTTCTACTCGCTGGACCGGCTCTGGAAGGACTGCCCCGAGCTGCCGCTGCCCGAGGACGCCATCGCCTCGCGCAACCGCCCGGACGCCCACACCGACGAGGCCGGCAACGCCGTCGCCCCGGCCGACGACTTCGGCAAGCCCGAGGAGCAGTTCTGAGCCCGGCCGCGCGGGGCCCGCGCATCGTCTTCTGGCGCCACGGTCAGACCTCCTGGAACCTCGAATCGCGGTTCCAGGGCACGACCGACATCGAGCTGACCGGCCACGGCGTGCTGCAGGCGCAGCGCGCCGCCCGGCTGCTCTCGGGGCTCCGCCCCGACCTGCTGATCTCCTCCGACCTCAAGCGGGCCAGGCGCACCGCCGACGAGCTCGCCAGGATCACCGGGCTCGACGTGCAGCACCACGAGGGCCTGCGGGAGACGTACGCGGGCTCCTGGCAAGGGCTGACCAACGCCGAGATCCGGGCCCGCTACCCCGAGGAGTACGCGGCCTGGGCGGCCGGCGAGCCGGTGCGCCGCGGCGGCGGCGAGCTGTCCAGCGAGGTCGCGGACCGCTCGGTGCCCGTGGTGCTGGAGGCGGTCGACAAGCTGCCGGAGAGCGGCACGCTGGTCGTGGTCAGCCACGGCGGGACGATCCGCACCATGCTCGGGCGCCTGCTCGGCCTGGAGCCGGCGCTCTGGGAGTGCTTCGGTGGGCTGTCCAACTGCTGCTGGTCGGTGCTGGGCCGGGGGGCGCGCGGCTGGCGCCTGCTGGAGCACAACGCGGGCACGCTCCCGCAGCCGGTCATCGGCGACGACACCTGAGTGTCGGCGGCGGGGTGCGGAGCGGGAGCGGGAGCGCGGGGCCCGGGAGGGACTCGTAGGTTGCCCGCAGGTGGCTCGCAGGGGCGGATTTCGCAGTTCCGGGCCTGACCAGCTAGAGTCTTCCTCGTTCGCAGGGAAGGAACGCGGCCCGGAAGGGAAGCGGGAGATCCGGTGAGTGCGGGGCTATAGCTCAGTTGGTAGAGCGCTTGCATGGCATGCAAGAGGTCTGGGGTTCAATTCCCCATAGCTCCACTCCGCACCAGTGGTCCGGCCTGGCCGGTGCCGCACGTGTCGCGGGGCTATAGCTCAGTTGGTAGAGCGCTTGCATGGCATGCAAGAGGTCTGGGGTTCAATTCCCCATAGCTCCACAGTCGCCGAGAGGCGGCCCCCCCCCCGGGGGGGGGCGGGTGGGGTTGGCGGGGGGGGGGGTAACACACCCAACCCCCACCCCCCCCCCCGCGCCCCCCCCCCCCCCCGGGGGGCGGCCTCTTGCGTTTCCCGGGGTTGTGCTTCCGGGGTCGCTGTGGTCGTCGTTGCCGGCCCCGCGTGTTGCGGACGTGCCGTCATCCGGCCCGCTCGGGGGCGGCCGCGGAAACGGATTAGGGGAGCACCCCCGTGACCGTGTAAAGTAGTCGATGTCGCCGAGGGAAACCGGACGGAAACCCCGGTGACATCGCAGGTCAAGGGGCTATAGCTCAGTTGGTAGAGCGCTTGCATGGCATGCAAGAGGTCTGGGGTTCAATTCCCCATAGCTCCACAGAAGTTGAGGGGCGCGTGCCGCAAAGGGGAGCGGCCCCCCGGCCGGGGGGGGCCCCCCCCCCCCGCCCG
>NZ_JBHWGV010000112.1:12374-23522 GCF_042732955.1 Kitasatospora sp. NPDC059747
TCTGTCGGTGGGGCTATCACCCACCCACCCCCCATCTTTTTCGGCGCCCCCGCACCTTTTCCGCCCCCCCCCCCTCGGCCGTTGCGGGCCCCGCGCGCCCTGCCGTCCGCCTCGGTGCGCCCCGCCGACATGGCTTCGCGCGCCCTGCTGTTCGGGCTTCGCGTGCCCTGCCGTTCAGGCTTCGTGCGCCCCGCCGTACGCCACTCGACTGTGCATGCCACCGGCACGGGACCCGGAAGGACCGCTACCGTCGTGCCATGGCCGATCTGGAGCGAAGGCGGAACGAGGAACTGGCCCGGATACTGCACCAGCTCGGCTGGAGTCCGGAGCGGCTCGCCCGCGAGGTGAGCCTCGCCCTGCCGCCCGGCCTGGCCATCAGCTCGACCGCCCCCTACAAGTGGCGCGACCGGGGCATGGTGCCGCGCAGCCCGCACGACCAGACCGTGTGCGAGGTGCTCAGCCGCACGCTCGGCATGGCCGTCACCTACGAGCAGCTCTGGGGCCGCATGGGCGGCCACCGCGGCGCCAAGATCCTCTCGCCGAGGCTGCTCACCGACCCGTGGACCGCCGACACCGCCCAGACCGCCCTGCGCGAGGCCGCCACCGACGCCGGGCCCGTCCGCCTCACCGACTTCTTCCGCAGCGCCGACCTCGACCAGGCCGCCGAACGGCTCTCCTCCCCGCCCCCGCCCGTCGGCGGCGGCGAGGGCGCGCTGCGCGTCGACCCCGGACTCGTCGGCGAACTCGGCCTCTCCTACCGCAGCAAGCAGCGGCTGGAACGCTCCTGCGGCGGCGGCCTCGTCCTCGGCCCCTGCCGCGCCGAACTCGCCATGGTGGCCAAGCTCCTGGAACTCGGCGCCTACGACGAACGGCTCGGCCGCGACCTCTACGGCCAGGCCAGCCGGCTCGCCCGGCTGGCCGGCTGGGCCGCCTACGACCTCGGCCACGACGCCGCCGCCCAGCGGGCGTTCGTCGCCGCGCTGCGCGCCGCCCACGTCAGCGGCGACGCCCGGCTCGGCGTCTTCGTGCTCGGCGGCCTCGTCGTGCTCGCCACCCAGGGCGCGGGCGGGCGCGGACTGGACGCCGTCGCCGCGCTCACCACCGCCCTCGACGCGCACGGCCACGCCCTCGGCGCCCCCGGCCGGGCCCGCCAGTTCGCCCGGATCTCCCGCGCCTACGGGCGCCGCGGCCTGGCCGAGGAGGCCGCCGGGGCCGCCGACCGGGCCTTCGCCGAACTCGAAGGCCTGCCCGGCACCGAGGAGGCCCGCGCCGACCTCGCCGGCATGGTGGGCGAGGGCCGGCTGTTCCTCGGCGACCACCGCAAGGCCAAGACCCTGCTCGCCGAGGCCGTCGCCGGCCTCGGCCCCGGCCGGGCCCGGGCCAAGGCGCTGCTCATGGTCCGGCTGGCCGAGACCCACCGCCGCCTCGGCGACCAGCGGGAGGCCGCCCGCACCGCCGCCGCCGCCCGCACGCTCGCCTCCGGCATGCAGTCCGAGCGGGTCGCGCGGGCGTTGCGCGACTTCGACGCGGCCGGGCGCGCGGTATCCCCGGGAGCGCGCTGACCCGCTTGCGGT
This sequence comes from Kitasatospora sp. NPDC059747, assembly GCF_042732955.1. Lineage (NCBI taxonomy): Bacteria > Bacillati > Actinomycetota > Actinomycetes > Kitasatosporales > Streptomycetaceae > Kitasatospora > Kitasatospora sp. NPDC059747. The sequence continues at coordinate 13,949 of NZ_JBHWGV010000112.1, forward strand.
ACCCTGAGCCCATGCGAACCGTGCGCCTGCTCCTTAGCCGGCCGCGCTGACCAGGACCGGCTGCGCCCTCGGGCGGTGCCGGAGTCGGCGTGGCGTCCCCTCCTGCGAGGGGCTTTTTTGTTTTCCGCCCCGTTTCCGGTCCGGTCCGGGGTCTTCCGGTACCCGGCCCGCCGCGTCCGGGGTGCACGTGCCCGGTCCCCGCGTCCGGTCCACGAACACGACCCCGTGCACGGTTCACGTGCGCGGTGGTTCACTGCGCGGTTCGCCAACTGACATCGATGGAGCTTGAAGGACCATGAGCGAGACGACCCCTGCGTCCGGCGCGGCCGAGCCCGCGACCGAGCCGTTCCGGTACAGCGCCGCGCTGGCGGCGGAGATCGAGTCCCGCTGGCAGGACATCTGGGAGAAGGAAGGCACCTTCAACGCTCCCAACCCGGCCGGCGACCTGGCCGACCCGGCCGCGGGCGACGTCGCCGCGAAGCCGCACAGCTTCATCATGGACATGTTCCCGTACCCCTCGGGCGCGGGCCTGCACGTCGGCCACCCGCTGGGCTACATCGCCACCGACGTCTACGCCCGCTACCAGCGGATGACCGGCCACAACGTGCTGCACACGCTGGGCTACGACGCCTTCGGCCTGCCCGCCGAGCAGTACGCGGTGCAGACCGGCACCCACCCGCGGGTCTCCACCGAGGCCAACATCGCCAACATGCGCCAGCAGCTGCGCCGGCTGGGCCTGGGCCACGACCCGCGCCGCTCGATCTCCACGATCGACCCGGAGTACTACCGCTGGACCCAGTGGATCTTCCTGCAGATCTTCAACTCCTGGTACGACGAGGACGCCGGCAAGGCCCGTCCGATCGCCGAGCTGGTCGCCGCCTTCGAGTCCGGCTCGCGCGAGGTGCCGGGCGGGCGCGCCTGGTCGCAGCTGTCGGCCGCCGAGCGCGACGAGGTCCTGGGCGAGTACCGCCTGGCCTACGCCAAGGAGGTGCCGGTCAACTGGTGCCCCGGCCTGGGCACCGTGCTGGCCAACGAGGAGGTCACCTCGGACGGCCGCTCCGAGCGCGGCAACTTCCCGGTGTTCAAGTCCAACCTGCGCCAGTGGATGATGCGGATCACCGCCTACTCCGACCGGCTGATCGCCGACCTGGACCTGCTGGACTGGCCCGAGGCCATCAAGCTGCAGCAGCGCAACTGGATCGGGCGCTCCGAGGGTGCCCGGGTCGACTTCGCGATCGGTGCGGGCGAGGGCGCGGGCGCGGGCGAGGGTGCGGGCGAGGGCGAGGGCGAGAAGATCACCGTCTTCACCACCCGCCCCGACACCCTGTTCGGCGCCACCTACATGGTCCTGGCCCCCGAGCACGGCCTGGTCGACACCATCGTGCCCGCCGAGTGGCCCGCCGGCGTCCCCGCCGAGTGGACCGGCGGCGCCGCCACCCCCGCCGAGGCCGTCGCCGCCTACCGCGCGGCCGCCGCCGCCAAGTCGGACGTCGAGCGGCAGGTCGAGGCCAAGGTCAAGACCGGCGTCTTCACCGGCGCCCACGCCGTCAACCCGGTCAGCGGACAGCCCGTCCCGGTCTTCATCGCCGACTACGTGCTGATGGGCTACGGCACCGGCGCCATCATGGCCGTCCCCGCCCACGACCACCGCGACTTCGCCTTCGCCCGCGCCTTCGCGCTGCCAATGCGCTGCGTCGTCAAGCCCACCGACGGGCGCGACGAGGACCCGTCGACCTGGGACGACGCGTTCGACACGTACGACTCCGTCATCGTCAACTCCGCCCGGGAGCAGGGCGACCTGTCCCTGGACGGGCTGAGCGTCGTCGCCGCCAAGGCCGCCGCCACCGCCTGGCTGGCCGAGCGCGGCATCGGCGAGGGCACCGTCAACTACCGCCTGCGCGACTGGCTGTTCAGCCGCCAGCGGTACTGGGGCGAGCCCTTCCCGATCGTCTACGACGAGGACGGCGTGATGCACGCGCTGCCCGAGTCGATGCTGCCGGTCGAGGTGCCCGAGGTCGACGACTACTCGCCGCACACCTACGACCCCTACGACTCCACCTCCTCGCCCAAGACGCCGCTGTCCCGCAACGAGGACTGGGTCAACGTCGAGCTGGACCTGGGCGACGGGCCCAAGCGCTACCGCCGCGAGACCAACACCATGCCCAACTGGGCGGGTTCGTGCTGGTACGAGCTGCGCTACGTCGACCCGTCCAACGGCGCGGCCGTCGTCGACCCGGCCAACGAGCGCTACTGGCTGGGCCCGACCGCCACCAAGCCGGCCGGCGGCGCCGACCTGTACGTCGGCGGCGCCGAGCACGCGGTGCTGCACCTGCTGTACGCGCGCTTCTGGCACAAGGTGCTGCACGACCTGGGCCACGTCTCGTCCGTCGAGCCGTTCCACAAGCTGTTCAACCAGGGCATGATCACCGCCGACGTCTACCGCGACGAGCGCGGCTTCCCGGTGCCCGCCGCCGAGATCGAGGAGCGCGACGGCACGTACTTCTGGCAGGGCGAGCCGGTCAAGCGCGAGGCCGGCAAGATGGGCAAGTCCCTGAAGAACGCCGTCGCCCCCGACGACATCGCCGACGAGTACGGCGCCGACACGCTGCGCCTGTACGAGATGTCGATGGGCCCGCTGGACGTCTCCCGCCCGTGGGACACCCGCGCCGTCATCGGCTCGTACCGCTTCCTGCAGCGGCTGTGGCGCAACGTCGTCTCGGAGTCGACCGGCGAGCTGGTCGTCACCGACGAGCCGGCCGACGAGGCCACGCTGCGCGCGCTGCACAAGGCGATCGACGGCATCCGCGGCGACATGGCCGGGCTGCGCTTCAACACGGCCGTGGCCAAGGCCATCGAGCTGAACAACCACCTGGTCAAGCGCGGCTCCACGCCGCGGGCCGTCGCCGAGCAGCTGGTGCTGCTGGTCGCGCCGCTGGCCCCGCACGTCGCGGAGGAGCTGTGGCGCCGGCTGGGCCACGGCGACTCGCTGGCGCACACCGACTACCCGGTCGCCGACCCGGCGTACGTCGTCGACGAGGCAGTGACCTGCGTCGTGCAGATCAAGGGCAAGGTCAAGGCCCGGCTGGAGGTCGCGCCGACGATCTCGGACACCGAGCTGGAGGCGCTGGCCCTGGCCGACCCGGCGGTCGTCGCGGCGATCGGGGACGCTCCGGTGCGCAAGGTGATCGCGCGGGCGCCGAAGCTGGTCAACATCGTCACGGGGTGACGAGCGACGAGGTGATGTGGTGATGGGGTGACGGGCTGAGGGGCTCTCCTGAGTCCGTGCTCGTGCGGGCGGGCGTCCTTCGGGGCGCCCGCCCGTTCTCGTCGGGGCTCGCTTCTCGTCTTGGCTCGTTCTCGGCGGGGTTCGTACTTGTCGGGGCTCGTTCCCGGTGGCGGCCGGGGTGGCGTGCGGGCTTTCCGGGGTGGGGACCCCCCCTGGGGTGGGGGCGCGGGTCTTCCGGGTGGGGTGTGGGCCTTCCGGGGGATCCCCGATCTGTCCCTGATCTCGGGCGTCCGGGCCCGTTCGGCCTGCCCCCGGGACCGGTCCGGCGGCTACCGTGGAACCCTCGGCGGGGCGGCCCGCGTTGGCCCGAGGGGTCGAATCGGTGGGGTCGGACCGGCGGCGGTCGGCCCGGTGGCGGAAGGTGGCTCGTGATGGACGTGCTCGGCGTGATGCTCGGACTGGCCCTGCTCATCGGGATCGCGGTGGTCGTGCTGGCCGTCGTCGGCACCGTCAAGGCGGCCAAGGCCGTCGCCGCCAAGGTCGAGCGCCACGAGGCCAACGCCCGGCGGGCGGTCGAGAACGCCACGCTCAAGGCCAAGACCTTCGCCAAGCCCGGCCCGCAGGGGCAGATCGCCGCCGTCCGGCTGGGCCTGCGCACCTCGCTCGACGGCACCCGGCAGGTCCTGGAGTCCGGCCTAGCCCAGGACGGCCAGCTCGGCGAGGCGCTCGCCCTGCTGACCCGGCTGGACGCCCACGCGGCCGAACTCGACGGCGAACTGCGCGTGTTGGAGCGTGAGCCGGACACCGGGCGGATCGCGGCCAAGCTGCCCGAGCTGCGGGAGCGCGCCAAGCGGATCACCCACTCCGCGGAGACCATGCGGTGGGCGGCGCAGGACCGGATGCACCGTTTCGCGGAGGACGAGCTGAGCCGGCTCGGCCAGGAGTGCGAGAGCGAGGCGGGGGCGCTGCGGCACTGGGACAGTGCGGGGGCGGGTTCTGCTGCTGGGTCCACGTCGGGTGCCGGCGCTGGTGCGGGTGCTGCTTCTGGTACGGGTGCTGGTTCTGGCTCGGCTTCTGCTTCGGCCGGTTCGGCGGGGGCGGCCGGGCGGGCGTCGGCTCCCCGGGCCGGGCTCACCGACGGGAAGGGGCGGCCGAGTGCCGAGGACCTGCTCGGGTTCGGCGACCCGCTGGCCAAGATCGCGCAGCGGCTGCGGAAGCCGTCCGCGGGGCCCTCGGCCGGTCCCTCGGCGGGCTGATCCGGCGGCGGCGCCGACCGCCGTCGGCGGTCGGGGGCGCCTGTCGGGGCTGCCGTTCGAGTCGCCGCGCGGGGCTGTTCGAGTGCCGCCGCGGTGCCGCACGGGTGCCGGACGGCGGGCGCTGTCATCCCGGCCGAACGGGGAGTAACCTCCGCCTCATGCCCTCCGACCTCGCCCTTGTCACGGATTCCACGGCCTATCTGCCGCAGGAGGCCCTCGACCGGCACGGGATCACGGTGGTCCCGCTGAGCGTCGCGGTCGGCGACGCCGTTCTCGCCGAGGGCGTCGAGATCTCGCCGAAGGACGTCGCCGAGGCACTGCGCGGCAAGCAGCGCGTGACGACCTCCCGGCCGAACCCCGAGTCCTTCGCGGCGGCCTACCGCGCGGCGGCCGAGGCCGGGGCCCGGGGCATCGTCTCGGTGCACATCTCGGGCGAGCTCTCCGGCACGGTGGAGGCCGCCCGGCTGGCGGCGGCCGAGGCGCCGGTCCCGGTGGAGGTGGTCGACAGCCGGCTCGTGGGCATGGCCCTCGGGTACGGGGTGCTGGCGGCGGCCGAGGCCATCGCGGCGGGGGAGGACCTCGCCGGCGCGGCCGGTGCCGCGACCCGGCGGGCGGGCGGGACCAGCGGCTTCTTCTACGTCGACACCCTGGAACACCTGCGGCGCGGCGGCCGGATCGGCGCGGCGCGGGCGCTGCTCGGCTCGGCGCTGGCCGTCAAGCCGCTGCTGCACCTGCACGGCGGGCGGATCGAGCCGCTGGAGAAGGTGCGGACGGCCTCGCGGGCGATCGCGCGGCTGGAGGAGATCGCGGTGGAGCGCTCCGGGGAGGGGCCGGTCGACATCACCGTGCACCACCTGGCGGCGGAGGACCGGGCGGAGCCGCTCGCGGAACGGCTGCGGGGGCGGGTGCCGGGGCTGCGGGAGCTGTACGTCGGCGAGGTGGGGGCCGTGATCGGGGCGCACGTCGGGCCGGGGCTGCTGGCGGTGGTGGTGTCGCCGGTGGTGGTTCCGCCGGTGGTGTAGGGGCGTGAGGTGCAGGGGAGTGCAGGGGGCGATGTCAATGTGATGGGTGCGCCATCACTCTTCCGGGCTAGCTGATTTATCCACAACTCCCCTGTTATCCACAGGCTTTCGGTAATGTCCGCGCGTTCGATCGTGGACTCCTAGCGTGCTCCGCATGACGAGCATGGGCCTGGGCGCGGCGAAGCGCCACGAGATCAACGAGACCGTCCGGTTGCGGATGGCGGCCGTGTTGCCGGGGGCGGGCGCGTTGCCGCTGACGACTGTGGCAGGAGCCCCTGCGCGTGCGGCTGCTGGTGCGGCTGCTGGTGCGGGGGTCGGAGAGGCTGCGGCTGCGGGGGCGCCGCCCGCGGAGTCCGTTTCGCGTGTCGGCGCGGTGGGCTCGGTGAGCGCGCCCTCGGGTGAGCCTCGGGGTGAGCCTCGGGGTGAGCCTCGGGGTGAGCCCGATCCGGTGGAGCCGCCGGTGGGCGGCCACCGGGTGCCGTTCCGGTTCGGGCCGGCGATGGTCCTGGACCGGCGGGCGGTGGTGGGGCTGGCCGTCCTGCTCCTGTTCGCGGTCGGGTACGCCGTGCAGCACTTCTGGCTGGCCCGGCCGCAGGCGGTCGCGGTGCCGGCGCTGACGGCGGGCACGGCGGCGCCGGTGACGTCGATGCAGCCGCTCCCGTCCGGGGCGGCCGAGTCGAGTGCGGAGGGTGGTCCGCCCGGGCCGGCGCCGCCGCCCGCCGTCGAGCCCGTCGTCGTCGTGGACGTCGGAGGCCGGGTCCACACGCCAGGACTGCACACGCTGCCAGGCGGCTCGCGCGTGGCCGACGCCCTTCGGGCGGCGGGAGGTCCGCTGCCGGAGACGGACACCCGGAGCCTCAACCTGGCCCGGGTGCTGACGGACGGCGAACAGATCCGTGTCGGCGAACCGGCACCCCCGCCCGGCACGGACCCCGGCGTCGCCGCCGGACCCGGCCCGGGGCCGCCCTCGGTCGTCCCGTCCAGGCAGTCCGTCAGCCTCAACCGGGCCACCCTCGAACAGCTCGACACCCTCCCCGGTGTCGGCCCGACCCTCGCCCAGCGCATCCTCGCGTTCCGCACGTCGCACGGCTCGTTCCGCACGCTCGACCAGCTTCGGCAGGTCAGCGGGATCGGCGCGCGGACGTACGCGGAACTCCGCCCGCTGCTCACCCTCTGACGTCCCGTCCACCAGCCCGTCCCGTCGAAGGGAGGTACCGCCGTGTCCGCCACCGACCAGACCTCGTCCGTTCACACCGCCCGCACCGACTTCCGGCTGCTGCTCCCGGCGGTCGCCGCTTGGGTGGTCGCAGCGGCGCTCCTTGGGCGGGCGCCGGGGCACGACGCCGTGTTCTATTGGCTCGCCGGCGCGGCCGCCGCCGCGGGTGCCGTGATGCTCGCCCGGCCGGGAGCACTGCGCCGGGGAGGCGCGGCGACGACGCTGGCCGCGATCCTGCTCACCGGTGCGGCGTCGGCCTCCGCGACGCTCCTGCACACCGCCGACCTGCACCGCGGGCCGCTGCCGGGACTCGCCCGGGCGGCCGAGCACCGTCCGCCGCGTCAGCCGGGCGAGCCGGTCCGGGGCGTGGAGGTCGAACTGACCGTCGTGGGCGATCCCAAGTCCCATGCGTTCCGGGGCGGTACGACCGGCGGGCAGTCCGTGCTCACGCTGGACGCCGTGGTGGACCGCGTCACCGTCTCCGGGGAGCGGGCCGTCCAGACCCGGACACCGGTCACGGTGATGGTGCGGGGCCAGGACGCCGGCCCGTGGCAAGGGCTGCTCCCGTCCGCCCGGCTCGCGGTGGAGGCCGAGGTCAGGCCGGCGGGGGAGGGGTACGACACGGAGGCCGCGGCGCTGTTGGTGGCCCGGGGCGAGCCCCGGCTGCTCGCGCCGCCGAGTCTGCCGCAGCGGATCGCCGGGCGACTGCGCGAGGGACTGCGGACGGCGAGCGACGGGCTCCCGCCGGACGCGCGGGGGCTCCTGCCCGGGCTCGTCGTGGGGGACACCTTGCGGCTCTCCGACGACCTCCTGGACGCCTTCCGCGCCACCGACCTGGTGCACCTGGTGGCCGTGAGCGGGGCCAACCTGGCGATCGTCCTCGGCGTCCTGCTGGGCGCCCCGGGCCAGGCGGGCACGCCCGAACGGCGCGGGCTCGCGGCGCTGCTGGGCCTCTCGCTGCGCACCAGCGCCCTGCTCGGGACGGCGCTCACACTGGCGTTCGTCACGATCTGCCGACCGGAGCCCAGCGTGCTGCGGGCGGCGGGGACGGGCCTGATCGGCATGCTCGCGCTTGCCACCGGCCGTCCCCGGCAGGCCGTGCCCGCGCTCGCCGGGGCGGTGCTGGTCCTGGTGTTGCTGGATCCCTATCTGGCGCGGTCGTACGGCTTCCTGCTCTCCGTGCTCGCCACCGCGGGGCTGCTCGTCCTCGGGCCGCACTGGGCCGAGGCGCTGAGGTCCCGGCGCTGGCCGCACCACCTGGCGGGCGCCCTCGCGGCGACGGCGGGGGCCCAGGCGCTGTGCACGCCGGTGACGGTGGTGCTGTCCGGACACGTCAGCCTGGTCGCGATCCCGTGCAACCTGCTGGCCGAGCTGGCGGTGGCCCCGGCGACGCTGCTCGGCTTCGGGGTGCTCGTGCTGCAGCCGCTCTCCCCGGCGCTGGCCCGGCTGCTCGCGGAGCCGGCCGGGGTGCCGGCGAGCTGGCTGGCCCTGGTGGCGCGGCGGGGCGCCGAGCTGCCCGGTGGACAACTTGCCTGGCCCGGTGGGTGGTTCGGGGTCGTGACGGTCGGGCTGGCCACGCTGGCGGCCTGTTGGGCGGCGCCCTTGCTGCTGCCCCGGCGGGCGGAGCCCGGTGCGCGTCCTCCCCGGCGGGGATGGGTGCGGGCGCTGGTGGCCGGTGTGCTGCTGGTGGTTCTGATCACGGTGCTGCTGCGCCCACCGGTGCTGAGCCGGATCGCCACGGGCTGGCCGCCGCCCGGGTGGCGGATGGTGATGTGCGACATCGGGCAGGGAGACATGCTGGTGCTGCGGACGGATGCGCCGGGCAGTGCGGTGGTGGTCGATGCGGGGCCGGATCCGAACGCGGCCGATCGGTGCCTGCGGGACTTGGGCGTTACGGGCGTGCCGTTGCTTTTGGTGACGCACTTTCACGCTGACCACGTCGAGGGCGTGCCCGGAGTGCTGCGGGGGCGCAGAGTCGGCGCGATCGAGAGCACCACGCTGGACGATCCCCCGGGCGAGGCGGCCCGGGTGGCGGGGTGGGCGGCCGGCGCGGGCGTGCCGCTGATTCGCGCCAGGCGGGGTGAACGTCGCTCGGCGGGAGCGGAGTTGGCGTGGGACGTGGTCTGGCCGGGTACGGGTACGGACGTCGAGGCGTCGGGTGCCAACAACGCGAGCGTCGCGATGGTGGTGACGGTGGGCGGCGGGGTGCGGATGGCGTTGCTGGGTGATCTGGAGCCACCGGCGCAGGCCGCGTTGTCGGGGCGGTTGGGGCGCGTGGACGTCCTGAAGGTGGCGCACCACGGGTCCGCCCATCAGTACTGGGACCTGGTCGACGCCTTGCGACCGAGGCTGGCGTTGATCTCGTGCGGCGAGGGCAATTCGTACGGGCACCCGTCCCCGCGGACGGTGGACCGGTTGCGCGGGCTCGGCGCGACGGTGCTGCGCACCGATCGGTCGGGGGACATCGCCGTCACGGGCGACTCCCCGGCCACCCTCGGCGTGGCCGTGCACCCGCAGAGCGCGCACGGAGCGCACAAGGCGGGCGCGCACGCCACGGCCGAGCCGGCCGAGCCGGCCGACCCGGCCGGGTCCCGGACCGGCCGGGGCCCGCGGACCCCGCGGGCCCCGCCGATCTGACGGCCCGCCTTCCTCGCTCTCCTTCCATCCCCCGGGGTGGTGGGTCAGGGGTCTGGGGGATGGGGTGGGGGAGGAGGAGGGAGGGCGGGGGGCGGGGCGGGGCCCGGGAAACGATTGCGGCGGGGGGCGGGGGCGGGCCGCGGGCGGCGCGCGGGGAATGGTATATGCGGCGCCGGTTTTTGTAGTATATGGGAATTTGACCCCCCCGGTGGAGCGG
>NZ_JBHWGV010000112.1:23532-29736 GCF_042732955.1 Kitasatospora sp. NPDC059747
GCCCCCCTCTCCCGGCGCCCCCCGCCGCCCCCCGCCGCGCCCCCCCCCCCCGCCGGGAAAGCGTGAAAGCCGAACCGGTTTCTTCCAGAATCGCCATAGTCCACCCCGCGAAGCCAGCGGTCAGGTGAGTACGACGCTGCAGGTGAACGACGATGAGCCGAGCGGAGCCCTCATTCAGGCCGCGACACCGAGCTCGTGGCGGGTTCGGTGGAGGAATTCGCGGACGGCGGCCTCCCGACGCCAGGGGGTGAGAGCTGCGTTGAACTCGCGGACGTAGTCCAGAGCCCGGCTCGACTGGACGCGGGCGAGGATGCCGACGGCCTGGTTGCCGAGTGCAAGACCTTGGTCCAAGTTGTTGCTCTGGAGATGGGCGGTCCCGACGATCGCGAGGCGCATGCCGACGGAGCGGGTGAACACTCCAGTCGGCATGGCGGCCGCTTGGGCGTTCCAGGTCAGGGCCTCCTTCGGCCTCCTGAGATCGCGGAAGACCTCGGCGGCGTCGGCCGAAAGCCGGGCGTGGTGATAGAAGTCGATCCAGGCTGGCTCATCGGCGCTGTCGCAGGTCTGGCTCAGCAGACCCTCGGAGGCGGCCAGGGCTGCCGAGGCGGCCCTGGCGTTGTTGTCGCGGGCGTGTGCCCGGGCCTCGATGAGTTTAGTGAAAGCCAGCACCCGGGGGGCGGCGTGGCCCTTTGCCCGTTCGAAGGCTCCCTGGGTCATGTCGATGGCCTCGTTGGCGAAGCCCCTCAGCAAGGTCTGCATCGCCATGGTGGTGAGCACGTAGCAGCCGAGCTGTACGTCGCCGCCCGCCCGGGCGAGGCGGAGGGCCTGGATGAAGTGCCGCTGGGCGACGTCGTGCTGACCGACGTCGAAGGCGGTCCAGCCCGCCAGGCGGGACAACTCGGCAGTCACCGAGAACAGCTCGCGGCCCACCTCGTCGCTGAACGAGCCGTTCAGCAGTGGCACAGCCCGCTCCTGCAGGCAGGCCGTCACCGAGTTCGCCTTCCAGTTCCCGCCGCCGTACTTCGAATCCCAGCGGCGGGCGTCGTCGGCGGCATCCCGCAGTTCGGCGAGGTCGGCGGTGCCGACCCTGCCACTGCCGCGATGCGAGGAGGTGTCGTCGGCCGGGCTCACCAGCCACCGGGTCACCGGGGTCGTGAACGAGGCAACGGCGAAGCTGGATCCGGCGAGGAAGTCGCGGCGGTTCACGGAACTCCAGAACGAAGTGGCGACGCGCACGGCGTCGGCGGGCTCTCGCGGAAAATCCAACCCCACCGCGGCGTCCGGTGTCTCCGCATCCGCCATACCGATCTCCGCCAACTGCACAGGCCGGCCGAGCCGTTCGCCGATCGCCCGGGCCAGAAGCCTGGGCACCGGCCAGTCGGGGACCATGCCCCGCCGACACCAGTTCGCGACCGAGGTGTGCGTATACGTGGTGGTCAGCCCAGCTTCGCGGGCCAGCTGGTTCACGCGATGGGCCAGCGACTTGTGGCTGGCGCCCTCGCATTTGTCGATCATCCGGGCCAGCGCGTCGTTCGGCGGCTTGGCCCGGCGGGTGGTCGACGCCACAGCGTCCCCCTCATTCCGTTCCCCGGCTGGGCGCGGGGAGTCGTACTCGACTGGGCACGAGAAGAATTCATACGCCCGGCACCTGACGCCGGATCACCGAGGGTATTGCCTCCACTCCTCGCAGTGAACCGCTTTCGCGAGTTGTGAGCCCCCTTGCGAGCCCTGCCCGCACCGTCCGCCAGACGGTTGCCTGGCGTTCCGGGCCTTCGCCGGGACCTGGGAAGACATCCTTCCGGCGGAGGCCACCACCGATTCACGCTCGGGGGTGACAACCAGATGTGCGGAATCGCAGGACTGGCCGGCGCCGACGCCGTCCGCCACCAGACCACCGTCGCCGCGATGGGGCTCGCTCAGCACCACCGCGGCCCGGACGGCACCCGGCACCTCACCTCGGCCGACGGCCGGGCAGTGCTGTCCATGAACACCCTGCTGATCGTCGACACCGCCGCCGACCCCGGCCCCTACCAGGACCCGACCAACGGCATCGTCCTCACCTTCAACGGCGAGATCTACAACTACCGGCAGGCCGCTGCGGCCTGGGGCATCCCGCTGGAGCTCGGCGAGACCGACGCCCACCTGGTCCTGCGGGCCTGGGCAAAGCTCGGCCCAGGCTGCCTCGCCGGCCTGGACGGCATGTTCGCCCTGGCCGTCTATGACCCGCGTGAGGGACAGCTGTTCCTGGCCCGGGACCGGCTCGGGGAGAAGCCGCTCTACTGGCGTCTCGATGGCGGACGCCTCGCCTTCGCCTCCGAGGTCACAACCCTGACCGGCTACGGCACCGTCCCTCTGGTCGTTCGCCCGGAAATGCTGAGCATCGAGACGCCCACCGGCACCGACACCCCGTTCCAGGGCATCCAGCTCCTGCCGCCCGCCGGGCTGCTGGCCTTCGACGTCGCGACCGGCTCGCTGGTCCAGCGGACCTGGTGGCAGTTGGAGGGCCTGGAGCCCTGGCAGGGCGACTACTCCACCGCGCTGGCCCGGTTCTCGACCCTGCTGGCGGACCGGATTCCGATGCGGGCGCCCGGCTCGGACTTCGCGCTGCTGCTGTCGGGCGGCCTCGACTCCTCGGTACTGGCCTACTTGATGAGGCCCCAGGTCTGCGTCACGGTCCGCTACCCGGGCCATGACCGCCTGGACGAGTCCGCGACCGCGGCCGTCGTCGCCCGGGACATCGGCGCCGAGCTGGTCGTCATCGAGCCGACCATCGAGGACTTCATCCGCTCGCTGCCGGAGATCATGCATGCGTTGGACTACCCGATGGGCAACGCGTCCACGTTCTCCGAGCACATGGCCTACCGGGCGATCGCCGAATGCGGCATCCGCGTGGTGATCGGCGGGCTGGGGCCGGACGAGTTGCTGATGGGCTACGTCCGCCACGCGCTGGTCCTGTTCGGCCCTCAGGCGGTGCTGGGCGCCGGGCTGGAGGCCTACCGGCCGCTCGCGTCCAAGCTCCTAGGCGCCACCGGTGAACGGCTGGAGCCGGCGGAGGCGATCGTGAAGCTGATCCTGCGTGGGCAGGGCCCGGACGGCCGCCTGCGGGAGCTGGTCGCCGACGCCCTCCGCCGGGCCGACGGCGACCTGGCCCGCGGGCTGACGCTGGCGGATCTGGCCACGGCCTGGCGTCCGCTGGTGATGACCTCGGACAAGCTGGCCTCCGCCTTCGCGCTGGAGCGACGCTCACCGTTCCTGGCACGGGACCTGGTCGAGTTCGCCTACCGGCTGCCGGTCGAGCACAAGATCGCTGGCCCGGCGGCCGGGAAGCGGATCCTGCGGGACGCGGCGAAGGCCCTCGGCCTGCCCCGGGAGGTCTGGGGCAGCCGCGACAAGCTGGGGTTCGCCTCCCCGGTCCCGAGCTGGCTCTCCGGCCCGCTGGAGCCCTGGGCGACCGCGCAGATCAGCTCGGCGCTCGACCAGGCGCCCAAGCGGCTGCAGCCGCTGCTGGCCGACGGTCTGAAGCCGGGTGGCCGATTCGACCGCACCAGGATGCAGGCCTTGATGGCCGCCGCCTGGTTCACCGACCACGCGCTGGCGGCTGCGGCATGACGACCCATCGACTCACTACGGTGAGCGGATGGAGAACCTTCCCGAGGACTCGTCCGCCGCCGAGCCGCGCGGAGCGGTCGCGCTAGTCACCAACCACCGCGGCGAGCTCCTGCTGCACCTGCGCGACGACATCGAGCTCATCGCCTGGCCTGGCCACTGGAGCCTTCTCGGAGGTGGCTGCGACCCCGGCGAGACGCCGGCCCAGGCGATCATCCGCGAGCTCGCCGAAGAGGCCGGCCTCACGGTCGGCGGCCTGACCGAGCTGTTCGAGACGCCGGACGTCCACGGCTCGGGGCAGATCATCACCTTCTTCGCCGGCTCCTGGGACGGCGACGAGACCGCGCTGCCACTGGCCGAGGGCGTCAAGCTCCAGTTCTTCGCCCCCGAGTACCTGCCCGTCCTGACCATCCCGCCGTTCATCCGCGACGGCATCCACCGCCACCTGGCCGCCCAGCCGGGCACCTGATGCCCCCGTCCTCGATGGGGTTGGGGCGCCCGGTCGGGCGGCACCCCGCCCCCTTGGAAGGACACGTTCGTGAAGCTCACCGTGATCGGCTGCGGCTACCTCGGCGCGACCCACGCCGCCGCGATGGCCGAGCTCGGCCACCAGGTCCTCGGGATGGACACCGATACCGACAAGGTCGAAGCGTTGAACAAGGGCCAGGCCCCGTTCGTCGAGCGCGGCCTGGACGACCTGCTCGCCAAGCACACCGCCTCCGGCGCCCTGCGGTTCACCGCCTCCTACGCGGAGGCCGCCGCTTTCGCCGACGTCCACTTCCTGGGCGTCGGCACCCCGCAACAGGACGGCAGCGGCGCCTACGACCTCACCCACCTGCACACCGCCGTCCGCCGGCTGGCTCCCGGGCTCCGGGACGGCGCGCTGATCATCGGCAAGTCGACCGTCCCGGTCGGCACCGTCGCGAAGCTGCGGCAGACCCTCGACGAGCACGTCCGTGACGGGGCGAGCACCCGCCTGGCCTGGTCGCCGGAGTTCCTGCGCGAGTCCTTCGCCGTCCTGGACACCCTGGAGCCGGACCGGATCGTGCTCGGCATCGAGGACGGCGACATCAGCAGCGAAGCCGTCTTCCGGACCGTCTACGCCGACATCCTGGCCACCGGTTCCCCGCTCATCGTCACCGACATCGCGACCTCCGAGCTGATCAAGGGCGCTGCGAACGCCTTCCTCGCCACCAAGATCTCCTTCATCAACGCGATGGCGGAGCTCTGTGAGCTGACCGGCGCCGACGTCCAGGAGATCGCCCTCGCCCTGGGCTACGACCACCGGATCGGCGCCAAGGGCATGCGGCCCGGCCTCGGGTTCGGCGGCGGCTGCCTCCCCAAGGACCTGGCCGGCTTCACCCACCGCGCCGAGGAACTCGGCGCCGACACCGGCCTGCTCCGCCAAGTCGAGGCGATCAACCGGCGCCGGCGCGAGCACACCGTCGAACTCGCCCGCGAAGCGCTCGGCGGCACCGTGACCGGCAAGCGGATCGCCGTCTGGGGCGCTGCCTTCAAGGCCCACACCGACGACATCCGCGACTCCCCGGCCCTCGCGGTCGCCGAGGCCCTACAGCGCGCCGGTGCCGAGGTCACGGTGCACGACCCCGCCGCGATGGAGAACGCCCGCAAGGCCTACCCCCACCTCGACTTCGCCGACGACCTCACCCAGGCTGCAACCGGCGCCGGGCTGCTGCTGCACCTGACCGACTGGCCCCAGTACTCCGACGCCGACCCCGCCGACCTCGCCCCGTACATCGCCGTTCCCAAGGTCATCGACGCCCGAGGCACCCTCGACGCGAACCGCTGGCGCGCGGCCGGCTGGATCTTCCGCGCTCTCGGTCGCCCCTGACCCCACGGCACACTCACGAATGCCCGGCCCGGCCGCCGTAGGCGCGCACGGCGCAGAGCGCAGGTCCTGCACCACCCGGAACAGGAGATCAAGGAGGAACACCTGAACGCGGCTCGCCGCAATCGGTGACAGGCCCCGCCGGCCACTGTCCGGGCAGCGACGTCGCCCCCATTGAGCTCAGCGCCTGACCCGCCGACGCGGGTGCCCCCGAGCCGTCCGGACGGCCCGGGGGCACCCGCGTTGGAAGACGCGACGTTCCGTTGCCGATGAGGTTGACCCTGGTCGTGAAGCCTGTGAAGAGCAGAATGAACGCCATCGTGAGTACGGTTGGCCCGGCGGACTCTCTTGGTCCGAGTCACCCGAAGGCTGACCCGTGTCCAAGAATCCCGGGTGGCAAGCCGGATCGTCAGATTCGGGGCCCCCGGCGGCAGCGGATTCCCCACTCGCCGTTGGGTGAGAACGACTCGCCGCTCGCCCGCGACACCAGCAGGCTCCGGCCGTCGAACGCGATCCGGTCGCCGACTGCCAGGAAGAGCGGACTGTTGAGCTCACAGAAGCCGCCGCTATCCGTCTCAAGGTCGTTCACGAGCATCATCCGCGGGACCGGAGTGACTCCGTCAGCAAGCAGCAGCATGGCGAGATCGTTCCACACCGGCACGACGTTGGATGATCCGCCGGGCGGGGCGGGGCCCGGGGAACGATTGCGGCGGGGGGGGGGGGGGCGGCGCGGGCGCGCGCCGCGCGGA
>NZ_JBHWGV010000113.1:0-7911 GCF_042732955.1 Kitasatospora sp. NPDC059747
GTCCCCCGCCCGCGCCCCGGGGGGGGGGCGGCGGGGGGGGGGGGGGGGGGGGGGGGGGGGGGGGGGGGGCGGGGGCGCGGGGGCCCCCGCGGGGGGGGGGGCGCCCCCCCCCCCGGCAGCCTCCCGCAGGCCGGCACCTCGGTGAAGTTCGGCCAGCCGGCCGCGGTCGACTTCAACGACAAGACCTCGAACACCGCCGCCAAGCTCCAGCTCACCGTGACCGGCATAACCCCGGGCTCGCTCAAGGACTTCCAGGACGCCAAGGCCAACACGGCCGGCCTGGACGGCCGCGCGCTGTACTACGTCAGCTGGACCATGACGAACCTCGGGGACACCAAGCTGACCTTCAGCGCCCCGGATTCCAAGCTCAAGGTCTACGACGCGAGCGGCAACACCGCGTCGTTCGCCAACCCGGTCGGCTCGACCCCGATCGCCAAGTGCACCACCCCGAGCTTCTCGGGCGCCACCAAGGGCGTCGCGTTCAAGGGCTGCGACATCGTCAGCTTCCCGGCCGGCGGCGGCACCCCGGTGATGGTCGGCTTCGGCGACTCGACCGACATCACCAAGGTCCAGGCCGCCTGGACGAAGTGACGTCCGCTCACGCCTGAACACCTGAACGACCGACGCGAACGGCCCCGCCTCCCCCGAAAGGGTGGCGGGGCCGTTCGGCTGCGCGGGATCAGTCCTCGTCGTCGCCCTCGATGGCGGCCGGCCGGCCGCTCGACAGCGCCTCGAAGTCCAGGAACTCCTGCTCGGCGGCGTCCCGGCCCTTCTGCTTCTCGCGACGACGGTCGACCGCCGGCCGCGGGTTCTCGAAGCGGTGGTCCTCACCGCGGCGGCCGAGCATCTCGGCGCCGGCGGCCATGGTCGGCTCCCAGTCGAAGACGACGGCGTTCTCGTCCGGGCCGATGATGACGGTGTCGCCCTCGCGCGCCCCGACCTTCCACAGCTTCTCCTCCACGCCGAGGCGGGCGAGCCGGTCGGCGAGGTAGCCGACGGCCTCGTCGTTGGAGAAGTCGGTCTGGCGGACCCAGCGCTCCGGCTTGGTGCCGCGGATGCGGTAGGCGCCGTCCTCCTCGGTGATGGTGAAGCCCTCGTCGTCGACGGCCGTGGGCCGCAGCACGATCCGGGTGGACTCCTCGACCGGCTTGGCGGCACGCGCCTCGGCGACGATCTTCGCCACCGCGAAGCTCAGCTCGCGCAGGCCCTTGCGGGAGGCGGCGGAGACCTCGAACACCTGGAAGCCCCGCTCCTCCAGGGAGGCGCGGGTGAGGTCGGCGATGTCCTGGCCGTCCGGGACGTCCACCTTGTTGAGCGCGACCAGGCGCGGACGGTCGTCCAGGCCGCCGTACTGGGCGAGCTCCGCCTCGATGGTCTCCAGGTCGCTCAGCGGGTCACGGCCGGGCTCCAGGGTGGCGCAGTCCAGCACGTGCACGAGCACCGAGCAGCGCTCGACGTGGCGCAGGAACTCCAGGCCGAGGCCGCGGCCCTGGCTGGCGCCGGGGATCAGGCCGGGCACGTCCGCGATGGTGTAGACGGTGTCGCCCGCGGTGACCACGCCGAGGTTGGGGACGAGCGTGGTGAACGGGTAGTCCGCGATCTTCGGCTTCGCGGCGGAGAGCACCGAGATCAGCGACGACTTGCCGGCGCTCGGGTAGCCCACCAGGGCGACGTCGGCGACGGACTTGAGCTCCATGACGATGTCACGGGCCTCGCCGGGCTCGCCGAGCAGCGCGAAGCCGGGCGCCTTGCGGCGGGCCGAGGACAGCGCCGCGTTGCCGAGGCCGCCGCGGCCGCCCTGGGCGGCGACGAAGCTGGTGCCGTGGCCGACCAGGTCGGCCAGCACGTTGCCCTGGCGGTCGAGCACGACGGTGCCGTCCGGCACCAGCAGGACGAGGTCCTGGCCCTCGGCGCCGGTGCGGTTGCCGCCCGCGCCGGGCTTGCCGTTGGTCGCCTTGCGCTTGGGCGAGTGGTGGTATTCGAGGAGGGTCGTGATCTGCGCGTCGACGGTGAGGATGACGCTGCCGCCCTCGCCGCCGTTGCCGCCGTCGGGGCCGCCGAGCGGCTTGAACTTCTCCCGGTGAACGGAGGCGCAGCCGTGGCCTCCGTTACCCGCGGCGACGTGAAGTTCGACGCGGTCCACGAAGGTGGTCATGGGGTGTGCCTCCAGTACGGATGAGTCTGCTTGCTACCTGCGTAAAGCCGAAGGGTGGACCGGAACATTCCGGCCCACCCTTCAGTGTGAGTCTGGTGCGACTCGTGAGTCCGCGGGGACTCAGGCCTCGACGGCCACGATGTTGACGACCTTGCGGCCGCGACGGTTGCCGAACTGCACCGCACCGGCGGTCAGCGCGAACAGGGTGTCGTCGCCACCGCGGCCGACACCGGCACCCGGGTGGAAGTGGGTGCCACGCTGGCGGACGAGGATCTCGCCGGCCGAGACGACCTGGCCACCGAAGCGCTTCACGCCGAGGCGCTGGGCGTTCGAGTCACGGCCGTTACGAGTAGAGCTTGCGCCCTTCTTGTGTGCCATTTTTCGCTATCCCCTTACTTGCTGACCGAGTCGATGCTGGTGATGCGCACCGCGGTGTGCTTCTGACGGTGACCCTGACGACGGCGGTAGCCGGTCTTGTTCTTGTAACGCAGGATGATGATCTTGTCACCCTTGGTCTGGTCGACCACCTCGGCGTGAGCCTTCACGCCGGCCAGGACCCACGGGTCGGAGGTGACGGCGTCACCGTCGACGACCAGGATGGTCGAGAGCTCGACCGAGTCACCCGGCTTGGCCTCGATACGGTCGATCTCCAGCACGTCGCCGACGGCGACCTTGTGCTGGCGGCCGCCTGCGCGAACGATCGCGTACATGCGGTACCTGCTTTCCTTGCTCGGTCGGAACCCCCGACGCCAGCCACCTGGGTACGGACACAGGAGCCTCTCCCCGTCCCTCCGCGCTGGCGCGGACGTACCGGGAAGGTGATGTGCTCGGGAGCAATGGCGTAGACACGCCGATGGTCAAGAATACGGACCGGCCGCCCGGGGGGCAAACCGGCCCGTACGGCCCGGGGCGGGAAGGGTCCCGCCCCGGGCGTGGGCACTACTCGGCCGCCGTATCACCTTCGGCGGCCGCCGCCTTCTTGGCCGCCGCGCTCGTCCGCTTGGTCGCGGTCTTGCGGGCGGTGGTCTTCTTGGCCGCCGTCGTCGTCTTCTTGGCGGCGGTCTTCTTCGCGGCGGTCTTGCGCGCGGCCCGCTTCTTGGGCGCCGGCGCCTCCTCGGCCTCGGCCTCGACGGCCGGCTCCTCCGCGGGCGCCTCGGCCGCAGCCTCGGCGGCGGCCTCCACCGGAGCCTCCTCGGCGACCGGCTCGGCGACCGGCTCGGCCGGGGCCGCGGCGGCCACCGCGGCGGCCTCCAGGGCCGCCTCCAGCGCCGCGTCGGCCTTCGCCTGCAGCACCACGATCTCGGCGCCCTGCGGCGAACCGGCCGGGGCCGTCGCCTTGCGCACCGCGCGGCGGCGCGGACGGCCCGCCGGAGCGGCCACCGGGGCCGGCTCGGCGACGGGGGCCCCGACGGCCTCCGCGGCCGCCTGGGACACCGGCGCCTGGACGCCCGGGACCTCCAGGGCCAGCTGGCCCTCGATCTCCTCGCGCACCGGCTCGGCCGGGGCCTCCGGGGCCTCGACGAGCTCGACGACCGTCTCCTCCGTCACCGGCACGGCCTCGACGGCCTGCGGCTCCTCGTGGCCCGCACCGCCCTTGCCCCGGCGACGGCGCTTGCCGCCCTGGCCCGCCTCGACGGCCGCGGCCGCCGGGGCGTGGGTGTGGGCGCTCGGCTGCTCCATGTGGACGATCACGCCGCGGCCGTTGCAGTGCACGCAGGCCTCGGAGAACGACTCCAGCAGGCCCTGGCCGACCCGCTTGCGGGTCATCTGGACCAGGCCCAGCGAGGTGACCTCGGCCACCTGGTGCTTGGTCCGGTCCCGGCCCAGGCACTCCAGCAGGCGGCGCAGCACCAGGTCCCGGTTGGACTCCAGCACCATGTCGATGAAGTCGATCACGATGATGCCGCCGAGGTCGCGCAGCCGCAGCTGGCGCACGATCTCCTCGGCCGCCTCGATGTTGTTCCGGGTGACCGTCTCCTCCAGGTTGCCGCCCTGGCCGACGAACTTCCCGGTGTTGACGTCGATGACGACCATCGCCTCGGTGCGGTCGATCACCAGCGAACCGCCGCTGGGCAGCCAGACCTTGCGGTCCAGCGCCTTCATCAGCTGCTCGTCGATCCGGTAGGTGGCGAACACGTCCACCTCGGAGGTCCAGCGCTGGAGCCGCTCGGCGAGGTCCGGGGCCACGCTGGAGACGTACTCGTGAATGGTCTGCCACGCCTCGTCGCCGGAGACGATGACCTTGGTGAAGTCCTCGTTGAAGATGTCGCGCACGACCCGGACGGTCATGTCCGGCTCGCCGTACAGCAGCGCGGGGGCGTTGCCGGTCGCGGCCTTCTTCTGGATCTCCTCCCACTGCTGCTGGAGGCGCTGGACGTCGCGGGTCAGCTCGTCCTCGGAGGCACCCTCGGCGGCGGTGCGCACGATGACGCCCGCGTCGTCCGGGACGATCTTCTTGAGGATCTGCTTCAGGCGGGCGCGCTCGTTCTCGGGGAGCTTGCGCGAGATGCCGGTCATCGAGCCCTCGGGCACGTAGACCAGGTAGCGGCCGGGCAGCGAGATCTGGCTGGTCAGGCGGGCGCCCTTGTGGCCGATCGGGTCCTTGGAGACCTGCACGAGCACGGACTGGCCGGACTTCAGCACCGACTCGATCCGGCGCGGGCCGCCGTGGCCGCCCAGCGCGCCGAAGTTGACCTCGCCGGCGTACAGCACGGCGTTGCGGCCCTTGCCGATGTCGACGAACGCGGCCTCCATCGACGGCAGCACGTTCTGGACCTTGCCCAGGTAGACGTTGCCGACGTACGAGGTGGCCTGCTCCTTGTTGACGTAGTGCTCGACGAGCACGCCGTCCTCCAGGACGCCGATCTGGGTGCGCTGGCCGTTCTGGCGCACCACCATGACGCGCTCGACCGACTCGCGGCGGGCCAGGAACTCGGCCTCGGTGATGATCGGCACCCGGCGGCGGCCCAGCTCGCGGCCCTCACGGCGGCGCTGCTTCTTGGCCTCCAGGCGGGTCGAGCCCTTGATGGACTGGACCTCGTCGGGGTCGAAGGACGGCTCGGTCGAGCGGCGGCGCGGCTCGCGCACCTTCACGACCGTGCGGACGCCGTCCTCGGTGGTCTCGGCGGCCTCGACCGCACCGGCCTCGCCGCTGCGGCGGCGACGCCGGCGGCGACGGCGCGACGAGGACAGGCCGGCGGCCAGGTCGTCGTCGTCCTCGTCCTCCTCGTCGACGGCCGCGGCGGCCGGCTCCTCGGCGGGCTGCTCGGCCTCGTGGGCCTCGGTCTCGAACTCCTCGGCCTCGCCACGGCGGCGGCGACGGCCGCCCCGGCGGCGGCGACGCGACGGACGGCCGTCGTCCTCCCACTCGCCCTCGGTCTCCGGACCGGCGGCGGGGGCCTCGACGACGGCGACGGGCGCCTCGACCGGGGCCTCGACGACCACCGGAGCGGCCTTGGGGGCGGTCTTGGGGGTGGCCTTGGCGGCGGCCTTCTGGGCGGCCTTGGCGGCGCCCTTCGAGCGGCCCGGCTCGACCCGGGCGCGCACCCGGCGGCGACGGCCGACGCCGCTGTACTCGAACTCGTCCTCCTCCTCGCGCTCTGCGGCCACCGGGGCCTCGACGGCAGCAACCGGGGCCTCGACGGCGGCGGGCTGCTGCTGCGTCGCGGCCGGGGCGACGTAGGGGGCCGGCTCCTGGAACACCGGGGCCTGGAAGATCGCGGTGGACGGGCGCACGGCGCGGCGGCGCACCCGGTGCGGCGGCTCGGCCTCGACGGCCGGGGCGGGCTCGGCGACCGGCGCGGGCGCGGCGGCCTCGGTCTCGGTCTCCTCCTCGGCCGGCTCCTCCTCGGCCACCGGCTCCTCGACCGGGGCCTCGACGACCGGCGCGGCCTCGACCACGCGACGGCGGCGGGCGCGGCGGGCCGGCGCGGCGGGCGCCTCCTCGGCGGCGGGCTGCTCGGCCTTCTCGGCCACCGGGGCCTGCTCGACGACGGCCGGGGTCTCGGCGGCGGGCGCCCCGGCGGGGGCCTCGGCGCGCTTGCGGGTCCGGCGGGCCCGGACCGGCTTCTCGGCCGCGGGGACCTCCTCGGCCGGAGCCTCGGTGACGGCAGCGGGGGCCGGGGCGGCCTGCGCCTCGGCCGGGATCACGGTCTCGGCGGCCTCGGCCGCCGCGCCCTGCGGTGCACCCGCCGGGCGGGACACCGCGCGGCGACGGCGGCGCGGCGGCGCGGCGGACGCGCCCTCGCCACCGGTCGCACCGGTGTCGTTCGGTTCCGTCGCAGACTGCTGCGGATCGGTGTTATCGAGCATGCGGGTGGATCTCCCGTCAGGCCCCCGGGCTCCGCATCCGGGCACGGCACGACACCTGCGGCCGGCCGGCACCGCTCACGGTGCTCGGGCCGGACCCTTTCACGGTGCCGCCGCGCGGACGCGAGGCCGCACAGGGGCTCGTAGTCTCGCTCGGCGCCCCACGCTCGGCGGGGTGTCGAAAGTCTTCTGGTCTGACCAGTCTTCTGTGGTTTTCCCAAGCTGCGCCGTCCCCCAACCCCGGGTGGCTCCCGGAAGGGGTCCTCGGGCCCACCGACCGTCCTGGTCGGCGGGCCGCAAGGGGCCGGCCTGTGCTGCGACGACGCTCGCTCCCCTGGGGAGCCGCGGGAACCCCGGAGGTCCGTCGGGTCCAGTGAGGCACTGGACCCGGCCTCCGCCCGCTAGGCGGACGCGGTAGCGCGCGGCCCTGCGGCCGGATCGGAACCGGCCGGGGCCGCGGCGCGGTCGAGCGCCAGCGGGTCGGTCACCGTGCCGGACTCCTCGTCGAGCGGCCCCTGCGCCAGCCTGGTCACCTCTGCGGGGACCGGCGGCGCCAGGTCGGCCGTCACACGGAGACCGGACAACACGTCGTCGGGTCGTACGGCTGGTGTGGCGTGTCGTACTACCAGGCGCAGTATCGCACAGGCACGGCCGGTCCGAACATCGTGGGCCGCTCCGGCCTCCGTGTCCGCACCGCCGTCGACCTGCGGCGCGAGCACCTCGAGCGCCGCCACGGCGCCGCGCGCGTCGAATACGCGCACGCCGTTCTTGGTCTGGCGCTGCACCTCGACCCGCTCCTCGGCGAGGAAGACCCCGACCGCGCGGGCCGCCTCCTGCGGCTCGACGCCGTCCAGCCGCACCCGCCACTCGGAGGCCTCCAGGCGCTCCACGAAGTTCGGCGTCCGGACCTCGACCGCGTCGATGACGTCCAGTCCGGCGGGCAGCGACTCGTCCAGCTGGGCGCGCAGCGCCTGCGGATCGCGGACGGCGGCGAGGCCGATCTCCAGGTACTCCGCCTCGCTGGCCACCCCGGTCGGGGCGGCGTTGGCGTAGGACACCTTGGGGTGCGGGGTGAAGCCGGCCGAATACGCCATCGGCACGGCCGAGCGGCGCAGGGCGCGCTCGAAGGCGCGCTGGAAGTCGCGGTGGCTGGTGAAGCGGAGCCGGCCGCGCTTGGTGTAGCGGAGACGGATCCGCTGCACCGTCGGCGCGGGCGGCGGACCGTCGGGCGTACGGCGTGCCAGGTCGCTCAGTCCTTAGTCAGTTGTCCCCGTCCGGCGCGGCGGGTTCCCGCCACTGTCCGGACTCTGTCACCTCAAAGGGTACGCGCCCCGCCGCGCCCCTCGCTCCGCCCCTGGTCAGCCGCACACCGACGACCCCCCGGCCGGGGGGGGCCGGCCCGGGGGGGGGGGGGTGGCCCGGGGGAAAGTTTGTAAGCCCGCCCACGC
>NZ_JBHWGV010000113.1:7921-29236 GCF_042732955.1 Kitasatospora sp. NPDC059747
GCCGCCCCGCCCCCCGCGTGAGTCCCCCCCCCCCCCCCCCCCGGGGGGGGGGGCGGCCGCGGGGGGGGTGGCGCGCGGTGCCGAGGGACTACTTGTTCACGACCGTCAGCGGCAGCATCTTCTTGCCGGTGGGACCGATCTGAATAGCGGTCTGCATCTGGGGCTATATGGGTACAGCCTTAAAACCATCGATGGGGGTTCCGACATGGCGAAACGCTCCCGTACAGCACGTGCCGAGCAGCAAAAGGCCTACACCGTCGAAGCCGAATGGACCGCCGCAGATCTGGCGCTGCTGGAGGAGCTGAAGAGAGCAGAGGCCGCCCTTCCGACGGAGGCGCCCCGGGCCCTGCTTTCGGTCCGGCTGTCCGTACTGACCGAGGACACCACCTCCCCCGTCCGCCAGGAGCTCGACCTCCGCCGCGAGGCCCTGAACCGTGGCTGCCGCGTGGTCGGCGTTGCCAGCGACCTCAACGTGTCGGCCACGAAGGTGCCGCCGTGGAAGCGGAAGCAGCTGGGTGACTGGCTGAACGACCGGGCGCCGGAGTTCGACGTCCTGCTGTTCTGGAAGCTCGACCGTTTCATCCGCCGGCTGTCCGATCTGAACACCATGATCGACTGGGCGCTGAAGTATGGGAAGAACCTGGTCTCCAAGCACGACTCGATCGACCTGACCACGGTCGTCGGCAAGATCATGGTCACCCTGATCGGCGGCATCGCGGAGATCGAGGCCACCAACACGAGCACGCGCGTCGCGAGCCTCTGGGACTACGCCAAAACCCAGTCCGCCTGGCTGGTCGGCAAGCCGGCCTTCGGCTACACCACTGCGGAGGACGAGAACGGCAACGTCGTCCTTCTTATAGAGGCCGACGCACACAAGGCCCTGCACTGGTGCCGGCGCCTGGCCCGTCGCGGCGTATCCGCCCGCCGGATGGTTAGGCTTCTGAAGCGCGCGGGTCTCGTCAGCGACGGCCTTACCCCGAGCACCCTCCTCCGCCAGCTTCGCAATCCCGCGCTCATGGGCTACCGGGTGGAGGAGGACAAGGCGAGCGGCGCCCGCCGGTCCAAGCTCGTCCTGGACAAGGACGGGAAGCCCATTCGGGTCGCGGAGGCGATCTTCGAGGACGACGAGTTCCACGAGCTCCAGGCCGACCTCGACAAGCGCAGCAAGAACCAGCCCCAGCGCCAGCCGCGCGGCGCCACGAAGTTCCTCGGAGTCCTCTTCTGTGTCGACTGCACGACGAACATGACGGTGCAGAAGAACCGCGTCAAGGACCGGAGCTACGACTACCTGCGGTGCCAGGGTTGCAAGAGCGGGGGCCTCGGCTCCCCCAACCCCGACGCGGTCAACGCCAAGCTCGTCAGCGACGTGCTGTCCGTTCTCGGCGACGAGCCCGTGCAGATTCGTGAGTACGCGCGGGGCGCCGAGGCCCGTGCGCAGGTGATGCAGTTGGAAGAGTCCGTCGCCTACTACATGAAGGAACTCGAACCCGGCGGCCGGTTCGCCAAGACCCGCTTCACGCGCGAGCAGGCCGAGGCGACCCTGGACAGGCTGATCGCCGAACTTGGGGAAATCGACCCCGAGACCACGGAAGACCGGTGGGTGAACGTCGCCAACGGCAAGACGTTCCGGGAGCGGTGGGAGGAGGGCGGCATCGAAGCCATGTCGGCCGACCTCCTGCGAGTGGGCGTCCGGTGCGAGGTCACCCGCACCAAGGTGAAGGGGCAACGCGCACCCGCAGTGAAGCTGAGGCTCATGATCCCCAAGGACTACCGGGACCGCCTGATCATCAAGGAAGACCACTTCGCGGGCAAGCTCTGACGCCGGTGGCCAGTCCAAGGGCGGCACGGCATGCGACGGGCCCCGCCAGCGAGTCGGGGCCTGTCGTCGTCAGTGCTTGGCCGGGTCGTACGGCTCCTCGTTGCCATCGTCGTCCACGATGACGATCTCGCTCTCGATGGCGTGCCCCCGCCCCGACGCCCCTGCCCGCTCAACAGATGTAACCAGATTGGCCGCCGCACCCGGCACGCCATGACCGACGGTCACAGCGCCTCCCTACTTGAATCGGAGCCTCTCGACTCTTCGCGGGCCATCTCCCGGTTGGTGGCGAGGTCTTCGGCGATTCCGGCGGCCATGAGTGCTTCGGCGGGGGTGTGGCCGGTTCCGGCGAAGCGCCAGGCGGTTTCGGTGGTGGTGTCGGTGTCCCAGTCGGCGTACAGGGTGGGGGCGCCGGCGAGGGTGCGGGCGTGTTCGGCGCGGTCGGCCCGGAGTTGGCCGTAGGTGGTGGAGTAGGCGTGGGTTTTGGTGAGGCAGTGGCCGCGGTAGCCGAGCATGTGGGCCCAGGTCCGCAGGCGCAGATGTTGGAGTTCGGGGAGTTCGCCCAGGCACCATGCAGTCGTGATGAGGGCACGGATGTGGGGTGTGACGTGGAGCGCTCGGATTTCGGCGAGGGATTCGATGCGGCGGTCGACGGCGCCGGCGGTTTCGGCGCTCTTGCTCGTGTACTTGGCGACGTAGGCGGCTACCGCGTCGTCGGTGAGGCGTCCGCCGCCGGTGAGGGGGTGGGCGTCGAGCTGGGTGCCGAAGCAAAGCCGTCCGTCGCCGTACGCCGGCGATTCGGGGCGTGGCAGGGCGACGGCGGCAGCCGCGGAGCGCACGGTCTCCATGAGGAGGTCCGCTGTTGCCCATGGCGGGGGCGGGGAGGTGGGTCCGGTGGGGCCGTCGAGGCGGATGACGGCGTGGAAGTGGACGGCGCCGCGCTTCTGGTACTCGGCGACCTTGGCGGTCGAGACCCGGATCAGCTTGCGAAGGGCCGTGCGGCCGTGGCCGGTGCGGGCGGCGACGTGGTGGTAGAGGTTGTCGCGGAAGGCCTTCCACAGCGCCGGGGCCATGGCGTTCCACAGGACGTGGCCCGGGTAGTCGTAGCAGTCGGCGCAGAGCGGCTGTCCGATCAGCGGGTCCGTGTCCGGGTGAGTCCGGCCGCAGCCGTGCCGGTGGCCGTGTTCGCAGCGTCGGCGCCGGGCCCGGTGGCAGTCGCCCGTGCGGTGGACCGGGCCGAAGGAGGGGGCGGTGAGGGTGACGAACAGCCGGGGGTGCGTGCGCACCGTGTCGGGGACGCCTTTGCCGCCGATGAGGCCGGAGCGGACCAGGTGGAAGGTGTCCCCGCTGTACTCGCGCGAGCAGGACGGGCACCGGGTGGCCCGGCGGTTGCGGCAGCGGACGGCGAGCCGGCCGCCGGGTTCGGTGGCGGTCGAGTAGTGCCGCAGGACATCACCGGTGCCGGCGTCGAGGATGGTGGTGTGGCCGGTGAGGTAGATCGGTTCGGCGCAGCCGCCGGTGGCGCGGATCTGCTCCAGCCAGCGGTTTAGGTCAGGCATCTCGCCGAGGCGGACCAAGTCCCGATCGATGGAGGGCAGTTGGCGCAGCCTGGCCTCCCGGTCGAGAAGGGCGCGGCGTGCGGTGGGGTCGGTGTAGGGGTTGGGGCCGGTGGTCATGGGGGGTGTCTCCAGGGCCAGGGTTCGCCGGGCCCCGGCCGGGCCAAGCTGTGTGTGCTGGCGCGGCCGGGGGTGGTGTGGGGGCGGGTGGAGGGGGTCCGGCGAACGCGGGTCGGTCCGCCGGCGTTGGCTGGGCTGGCTGGCACGGTGATCACTCGCTTCAGGTCGTGGTGGTGTGGGTGAGGCCTTGGACGATCCAGGTGACGGCGTAGACGATCGGGTCGGTCCAGCCGATGCGGTCGAGGTAGATGGCGAGGACGCCGACGAGGGCGACGTGCCAGGCCTTGATTTCGCCGGAGCGGACCAGGAGGAAGGTGGCCAGGGCCAGGAAGGCGATGAGGATGAGGGCGGCGCCGTTGCCCATCAGAGGTGGACCCCTTCGGTCGGCTCATCGGTCGTGTGGAGGCCGGGCCAGGTGGGGGCGAGGCGGGCGTACTTGCGCGCCGTGCGGCGGGCCTGGTCGGGGGTGACGTGGATGGATCGGGCGCGGAGCCACTGGCCGTCGGTATCGGCGGTGATGGCGACGCCCTGTTCGGCGAGCGTGATCCGCTGGGCTGCGGCGAGGGCGTCCTTGTTGAGGTCGCCGAGCGCCATCTCGGCTGTGCCCGCGTCGCTCACCCGGTGGCAGATCCGGCCGGCCAGCTGAGCCCGCAGCGCGGTGACGCCGGGCCCGAGGTCGGAGCCGACCCGCTGACCGGCGATCACCAGGTGGATACCGAGCGCGGCGCCGAGCTGGGAGAGCCGCAGGAGGTTGGTGGAGATCTCCCCGACCTCCGCCTTGTCCTCCCGCGTCGCCATCAGATACAGCTCCGCGACCTCGTCGACGATCAGGACGACGGGCAGCACCCGGGCCTTGGCGGGCAGATCCCAGATCGAACGAGCCCCGACCGAACGGCAGAACTGCATGCGCGCCTCGGTCTCGGCCACCAATTCCGCGAGCAGCCGGGCCGCTTCCGTGCGGGTCGAGGCCAGGGCCGACAGGCGGTCCTCGAACAGGGACAGTTCCATGCCGCCCTTGAGGTCGATGCCGAACAGGGCGACGCGTTGCGGGGCGAGTTCCTTCACCAGGGAGGCGATGAGGGTGGACTTGCCGGAGCGGGTGGCGCCGACGATCAGCCAGTGCGGCGCGCGCCGGAAGTCGATCACCCATGCGCGGCCGTCCTCCAGCAGCCCGACCACCGCCCGCAGCACCCGCTGTTTCAGCTGGTACGGCACGACCGGCGCACGGAGCGGGTCCCAGGCCAGCGCGGACAGGGTGACGAAGCCGCGCTCGTCGGAGAACAGCCGGACCGCGTGGACCCGCCAGGCGTGGGTCAGCGCCTCCACGGCGGACAGGAAGTGGTCCGGCACCTGCCCCGGGTGCATCTGCACCGCCACCTCCAGGCCACCGCGCCGCAGCTTCGGCGCACCCAGGCGGGGCGGGACCGGCTTGAGGGGATCGCCCCTCACCACCAGGTCCCCCAGCAGAGCCCGCCCGGGACGCTTGGCCACGGCGAGGCCGAGGTTGGTCGTCAGCCGCCGCCAGGTCAGCCGGACCCGGATCACGGTGACCGGGTAACCGAGCACGCACCACCAGATGTAGGGGTAGGAGCGCCGCAGCCCGGGACCGGTTGCGAGCAGGATGAGCACCGTGGCCAGCAGCGCCACCCAGAGGAGCTGGGCGAGGATCACGGCCGTCCCCCGTTCTCCATCGCGGTGTTGTGGGCTTCCGTCTCCAGGTCACGGGCCTGGCCGGCGGCCCTGACGGCGAGGGTCGCGATGTGGTCGAAGAGCTGGGCGCCGCTGCTGTCGGCGGCGAACGGGTTGACCTCCTCGGCCAGGTCCCCGAGCTCACCGAGCAGGCGCCGCAGCCGGGCGCGGGTGACGGTGCTCATCAGGCGTCACCACCCTTGCGCGAGGACGACGCCGGGGCGGATGCGGGGGCGGCGGTGGGGACGGGGGTGATGGCGTCGGCGCGGAAGGACAGGCCGTGCCGGTCCCCCATCGCCCACGAGAAGGCGGTCAGCCCGGTGACGTGCACCCGCACGCCCTCCACGACGCCGGCCGGTTCACCCGAGACGCTGATCTCGATGATCGAGGCCCGCCGGCCGTCCTGCCGCACCGCGACTCCGACCGTGTACACGGTCTGCCCCTCACGGTCCTTCCGCACCTCCCCGGTCTCGCGGTTCGCGATCCGCACCTCCGGGGCGACGATGCAGGTCATCGTGCCGAGCCGGGTTCCGTCCACAGGAATGGACTGCATGAGCGCACGCTCCAATGGAGCAAAGGCCGCTTAACGTCGGTCGTCAAACGTACTTACCTTTGCGCTTCGATGATGCTCCTCCTTGACGCCCCGACGCAAGCGATTCATGCTTACGTTTAACGCCTAGCGACTGACGACAGACCTACAGATGCCGCCCGACCAGGGCAAACGACGACACACGAACCCTCGAAGACACCACGACACACGCGAAGCGGGCCATCCCCGGCGCCCGCACCAAGGGGTCAACACCATGGCGATCATCCGGAACGAGCCGCTGCACAAGCAGGTAGCAGCGGCGATGCGACAGTCCATCGCCGCCGGCGAATGGCCCCCCGGAACCCAGATGCCGACGGAAACCGATCTCGCCGAGAAGTACGGCGTCTCCCGCCCGACCGTCCGACTCGCCGTCGCCGCCCTGCGCAGCGAAGGCCTGCTGGACGTGAAACAGGGCCGCGGCACCTTCGTCCGCACCGCCGTCAACGGCCCCTCCGGCGCCATGGAACGCACGGTCACCCACCGCGGCGGCACCTACGAGACGCCCGCCGACGCCTGGTTCGGCCACGGCGAGGAGCCGACCGTCTACCGCACCCGCACCGACGCCGTCACGGCCCCGCTGCTGGAGATGGAGCACGACGAGCTGCTGATCGGCGTCGACCGCCTGATCACCGACCCAGCCGGCGACGGCCGCGCCCTCCACCGCCTCATGCTCCCGATGGAACGCATCGAGGACACCCCCCTCACCCAGCAGCCGGACGCCACCCCCGCCCAGGCGTACGCGACGCTGGCCGCCGCCGGCCGCGAACTCGCCTGGCGCGAGAAGGTCAGCGCCCGCATCCCCCAGCCCGACGAACGCGAAGCCCTCCACCTCTCCGAGGCCGCCGTCCTCCTGGTCGCCCACCGCATCACCTACGACCAGGCCACGAACCTGCCCCTGCTCCTCGAAGAGACCACGGTCGGCGCCGAAACCACCGCGCTCACCTACGACATCGAAGCCACCAAGCCCAAGCGCGCACCCCGAACAGCCAAGGCAGCCCGATAACCGCAGCCCACACAGACCAGCCCCCACGTCCGACCCAGGACGCGGGGGCTGTCGCAACTTTCCTTCACTTACTCAAGCGGCGGCGCCGAGCGCCGCCGGGCGGGCCTGCCGCCTCGGCCGGGCTGCGGCCTGCCGGCCGGTCCCGGCCGGGCGCCTGGCCCGCCCACGAAGACACGGCCACCAACAACGAAGACGTGCGGGCCCGTTCGCTGCCGCGCGATGGCCGGGGACGGGCGGCTCCACGGTTTTACCCACCTCCCCGGTCCGGGACCCGAGCCGGGCAAGACCGGGGGGCCACTCGGCCAAACTGCGGTCAGGCCCAAAAGCCCTGACCGAGTCGCAACAGCTTACGGCCCCCCGATCATGCCCGACCCCAAACCAGGCAGGACACCGACCAAAACCGCTCCACCGCCCGCGTGCTAGCCTTCGCGACCTGCGGTGCGCAGGAATGCCCGAAGAGGGTGAGGGGTGTCGTGGCAAAACAGCCCAAATCGGCGTTTTCTGCAATTTGCTTTGCGATCTTGAAGCATCCATTCCATGCGCTTCACGTGGTTCTGCAAGGCGCGTTCCTAGGCTTCATTTTGCTGGTCGGCCTGTGGATCTTCATCGGGCTTCCGATCACTGCACATGTCTTGGGATGGGGGGAGGGAAGATACTCACCGCCCCTGGCGTATCCGTCAACTTCGCCCGCTCATGTGCCACCTGGAGGCCTTGTCGACTGGACCTATAAGGGGTCCTGGTGCGCAGACGAGCCACTCAGTAACCCCATTGGTCAACATACTGTCTGCCGGGACCCTGGGGCCGTAATGGCGGAGTACCGAGGCAGTGACGGCACTGTGCTCAACTGCAAAGATCCAAGCCGCCCTCCCATGAGTGCAGGGGAGCAGCGACGCCAGCTCGCCGCTACTCGGACGTTTCAGTGCGTCTGGCCATCAACGCGATAGGCACCACTACTGGCTCCTTCATGGCAGCTCGTCACGAACGCTGGCAGCTAGGCAGAGCAGCTCCCTGAGGCTCATCCACCCCTCTAGAACACCCTCCAGCCGGACCACCGGGCCGCCGTGGGCATTGGTGTCGGCGATGGCCCGCAGATGCGCGCGGCCTACACCGCACATGGCGAGCAACCCGTTCAGCTCGTCCGCTGTCCGCCGCGCGACTCTCCACCCGGCCGCGTAGTCCACTCCCGGCAGCCACACCCACGAGTCCGGGTCGAGGCCGGCCGCCAGCTCCGCACCGAAGTCGTCGTCCCCGTACAACAGTCTCTCAACTCCCCTGATCCACAACCGAACCGGCCAACCGTACGCACACATGCCGAGGAGCCCGATACCATCGGCACCGGGTTCCGACCCACCGGACCACCCCACATCCCGCCAAGGTCACGGGGTGGTCCGGCACGTCTTCAGTTGTCCCTGCTCACGCCAGAGGTCCTACCGCACACGCTCGTTTTCGTCGGGGTCGCGGCCGAAGATCCGGCGGAACAGCTCCGCCTCGTCCAGCCCAGCCAGCGGATCTTCAACTCCCATGCTGCCCTGCCAGATCCGCCGCATCAGCCGCGCCCGGGAGGTGTCGGGATACTGGAGCTCTGCGAACCACGCCCTCACGTCACGGTGGGCCGCACGCCGGCTCGGGGAGACGGCCCGCACCGGCCAGGAGAACTGACCGCGCAGCGACCACCACCACACCACCCGGCCCCACCAGGTCCGGGGATCCGGGCGGATCACGGCCGCACCTCCGGGTCGGCCGGGTAGAGCTTGACCACGTACGGGGTGATCCCGACGAACGCGAGCGCCCGTACCTGCCCGTACATCGCGAGCCGGTGGCCGACCGAGGGCACCGCGTCCGGCCCGAACAGGTCGTCGAAGTACCTCCACTGGTCCGCGTCCAGCGGCAGCGCCCGCAGCGAGCCGAGCAGCGCCGTCAGCGCGTCCGACAGCCGGGAGAACCGCGCCGTCTCCGTGACCCCGCGGACCTCCACCGCCACCGGGAACGGGTACGGCGCACTCAACTGGGCAGTGCGTCCGGTTCCGGTCATGACCTCCCCTTCCTCCGCGCACGGCGCTTGAACGCCAGCCCAGTCAGCTTCCGCTCCATCACTTCCAGCTCCACCCGCACCCGCACCGAGGGCTGACGCATCCGCCGCACCTCGCCGATGAACGCCGCCTTACCGCCCCTGAGCGGCGCGTCCGTGTCCAGAGCCCACCTCAGGTAGTCGCTGATCGGTTCGATCGCCTCATCAAGCGTCGCCGGCTGGTCGACGGGGAACGCGCACTCCACCGCCTCCAGCAGCTTGACCAAGGACTCGACGTGCAGCAGCGCGCCCCGGGCGGTGTACAGCAGCTCCGCGTGCCCCATCTCCTCCAGCGGCACCCCCGCCCGGATCGCCTCCAGGGCCCAGTACGCCTCGTCCACCCGCCACCGCCCCAGGCTGAACGCCAGATGCGGAAACCGGTCAGCCGGGCGGGGCCGGACCCCGGCGCCAGGCTCCGCGGGAAGGCCCGTCACGCCGCCCCCTCCCCCGCACGGCGCGGGTGCCACCTGTGCACCCCCACCGCCTGACCGTTCACGACGATGAACCGCGCCAGCGCCTTCCGCAGCCCCGCACCGCAGTAGAAGCACCGCGTCCCCGCCACCCCGGACGCCCTCCCCAACCTCATCGCCCACCACCGCCTTCCGGGCCCACCAGAGCCCAAACGAACTTCCCGACACCTTCCGGCCGGGGCTGGCAGCCCCACTCCACGGACAAGGCCTCCACCAGGCACAGCCCCCGGCCGGACACGTGGTCGGCGCAGGTGGACCGGCGGATCACCGGCCGCTCGCTGCTCGCGTCGTGCACCTCCATCCGAAGGTGGTCACAGACCAACTCGAACCGGACGGCGATCCGCCGCCCCTTGGGCACGCGGGCGTGAATCACGGCGTTGGTCACCAGCTCGGACAGCACAAGCAGACCGCCCGGCAGGAGCGCAGACGCTCCGGGAACGCCGATCAGAAAGTCCCGCAGCAACAAGCGAGCCCTGTGAACCGACAGCCGATGGCGCGGAAGCGTCGCCTCGAACGCGGATACCCCAACGGCCAGCTGACCGGCCCCACTACCGACTTGGGGTTCATTCGAACTGATCACGCGCACCACCTTCCCGGCGCCCAATGGGAGGCCCGAACCTGGACGTTCCGGCCCTTGACACCAGGCTGCCGAGAGGGAATGCGGACTTCGTACCCAAGCTGATTACCCAATGTGGGTAAACTCACAGGCAATCAACTTCCGTGCGGCGGCTGCCGATCAACATCGGGGGCAGTGGTGACCGAGGCGCGTGTACCGGACCGGCTCCCAGCGGTCCTGCTGTCCAACCCGGAGATGATCGCCGCATGCCGAAGACGCGATTTCGCCGCCGTGTTCCGGCTGCTCAAACTGGCCGGGGTCTACCCGTCACTCATCGCCCGCGCCTGTGACATGACGCCGAGCCGGGTCGGCGAGATCATCGCGGGCAAGCGCAAGATCGAGAAGATCGACCTTGTGGAGCGCATCGCGGACGGACTGCACATCCCGGGCCGCATGCTCGGGCTTGCCTCTCGGACGTGGGAGCAGGAAGCGGCGCCGGCCCAGCCTCGGTGTCATGCTCCGGCGCCGGCCGCCAGCAGCCAGGGCCTCAGTGCACCTATCGACCCGGAGTTCTTCGTCAGCCACCTGCGCACGGTCATGCCTGGCCACTACAAGGCCGCCAACCTGCTGGGCTCCCGTCATGCGCTCGACGCGGTGACCCGACACGTCGATTTGCTCGACCGCCTCCAGCAGAGCACCGGCGGCAGTACCCGAGACGAACTCCTGGCCATCGGCGCCCGAACCGCCGAGTTCCTGGGCTGGCTGAACCAGGACTTGGGGGACTTCAGTGGGGCCCTCTTCTGGTCGGACCGCGCGATGGAATGGGCCCAGGAGAGCGGCGACGATGTTATGGCTGCTTACGTGCTCTTCCGGAAGAGCAACCAGGCCACCGCCCAGCGCAACGCCCAGAAGGCCGTCAGTCTCGCCCGAGCCGCCCAGCGATCGGCCGGGGCCACGCACCGCATCCGGGCTCTGGCCGCGCAGCAGGAGGCCCAGGGCCACGCCCTAATGGGCAACCCGCGCTTCGCCCAGGCCAAGTTCGACGAGGCCCACGAACTCGCCGCCGCACCGGACGACTCCCACGCGGATGACGCGCTCGATCTGGCGTACTGCACACCGACCTACATCGAGATGCAGCGCGCGAACTGCCTGATCGACTTCGGCGACCCACGCACCGCAGTGGGCATGTTCGAGTCCGAGCTCCGCTCCCTTCCGCCGATCTACCGAAACGACCAAGGCGTGTACCTCTCCCGGCTGGCACGCGCCTACGCCGTGTCCGGCGAGCCGGAACAGGCCGCCGCCGCAGCCGGCCGGGCCCTGTCGATCGCCATCGACACCGAGTCCGCCCGGACGATGTCCGAGCTGTCCGCAGCGGGCAAGGCCCTTCAGCGCTGGCACGCCGTACCCGAAGTAGCCATGTTCACCGGCCGCTTGACCCTGATGAGCACGGCTGACCCTCTCGACCGCTGACGACCTGATGAGAGAGGCTGGGCCCATGGACGCACTGATCACGGCCGCCACCTCCGCAGACGAACGCCGGCGCGGCGCCAAGGTCGCCGTGCTGCCAGTCGGCAGCTTCGAGCAGCACGGCGGCCACTTGCCGCTCACCACGGACACCGTCGTCGCCAGCCTGATCGCCCAACGGATCGCCGCCGACTACGACCTGTTCCTCTTGCCACCCATCACGCTGTCCTGTTCCCACGAGCACGCCCACATGCCGGGCACGGTCAGCATCAGCGCCGCCACGCTCTACGCCGTGATCAACGACACATGGAAGTCCCTCCAGGCCTCCGGAGTCCCCGGCCTCTTGATCGTGAACGGCCACGGCGGCAACTACGTCCTCTCGAACGTCGTCCAGGAGGCGAACACCGACGGCCCACGCGTCGCCCTCTTCCCCGTCCGCGAGGACTGGCACCAGGCGCGTGAAGCCGCCGCCCTGGAGAGCTCAGGCGCTGAGGACATGCACGGCGGCGAACTGGAGGTGTCCCTGCTCCTCCATGGCGCTCCCCACCTCGTCCGCGACGGCGTCGAGGGCGACGACCACGATGCCCCGGAGCGCCCCCACCTCCTCACCCTGGGCATGGCCGGCTACACCGAGAACGGCATCATCGGCCGCCCCTCGCTCGGGACGGCCGAGAAGGGACGGGCCCTCTTGGACAGCCTGGCCAAGTCTGCCGCCGAGCACCTATCGCTCATCCGGGGTAGCTAGCAGCTGCTAACACCACCCGAAGGCGGGAGAGTCCGCCCAAGGGGATTGGCAAGTTCAGGCGGCCTTAACGACCTCCGACACATGGACATCGGTGATCCTCTCATCACCTTGGACTCCCGGGAATTCGGCAACCCTTCCGGTCAAGTTCGAACGTTAACCATCCAACCCTCGCCACCCATCGCTGCCACAAGGAGCACTCAGGACAAGGGCCATAGCGATACATTCAGACATCCACCCGCACTATCGGGCCGTCCATGAATGAGATCAAGCCAAAGATCGCCCACCGACCCGCTGACAGGTCCACTCAATAGCACGATCTTCCTCGGCGCCAGCCATCGCACCTTAGCTCTAACATGGAAGGATCGTGTCCCAAGTGAGAAAAGTTCCCCACAAATCAGTGCTGGGGCTACTGTTATTGGCTCTGGCATCACTAACTCTGACGCCACCTGCATGGGCAGACTCGCCGAAGACCCCGGGTATTGGCTCGACAACTCACAGTGCAGCCGCCCCCAAGGCCGACGCTCCACCAGTTCCGTGGTCGATCGACCAGAAGCAGCATCAAGCCGCAACGCTCAAAGCAGATGCACCGGCAGGCCCACCGCCAGCACCAGTGGCTCAGCGAATCGCAGGCCCCGGCACCGCCGGCTTCAGCACTCCCACAGAAGCAGAGCTGCGGGCCCTAACCTCCGGCAAGTCTCAACCAGCACTGACGCCGAACGTGCGCGACTCACAGAGCACAGCAGCGGACTGGCCTGGTGGCCACCCATACATCGCCAACATCAGGACATTTGTTGACAACATCCAAAGCGGCAACACGGGCCTATCGTGGTGTGCGACCTGGGACTTCAACCCGGAAACCCCGGCCTCTCTGAGGGCGAACAGCCGCGGGAACGTCCTGGTCTCATTCTACCGAGCGTCCGACAACACTCTGCTGGATGCCAATCAATGGATGGTGTACGAGTCCACTGGTTGGTGCTCCTTCAACGCGCAGATCCAGCGCGGCGTGAACTACTACGCAACCGTCAGGTACGGCTACTCGGACGGAAGCTCGGATCTACTGACCACGACCCCGACGCCGCCTGTGCCGATCGTCGGAGTCCCGGACAACGTGTCTCTGGCCTGCCCCGGTTCGCCTTCCAGCACCGGAATCGTGTTGAGCCTGGTCAAGTACTGCGGCGACCCGGTAAATACGTCGACGGGTGCATTCGGCGAGGCCATCACGGACGCGCAGTTGCCGGGCCCGGGGCAGCCGTTCCAGCTGACACGCAGCTACTCGTCTAAGTCGGCTACCTCTGGTGTCCTCGGGAAGGGATGGGTCTTCCCGTACTCGGCCTCGCTGAACATCGGCCAAGCTGTGGTCACCTTCCAAGCCGAGGACGGGTCGCAGGTCGACTACGCTGTCCAGACTGACGGTTCGCTCAAGGCCACTCGCCCTTACGTCCGTTCCACGCTGCAGAAGATAGCCCTCGGCTACGTGCTCACCACTCCAGATCAGCACCAGCTGATCTTCGATGCGGGCGGCCGACTGACCGCCACGCTCGACGCCGCCGGCATCGGCCTCACGCTGGCATACACCGGCGGCCAGCTGACCGGGATCACTGACGCCGCTGGGCGTTCCGTCGGACTGGGCTACACCGGATCGCTGCTGACCACCGTAGTTGTGCCGGGGCAGCGGACGGTGACGTACCAGTACACCGGCAACGTCCTGACCAGTGTTCGTGATCTGCGCGGCCAGATCACCACTTACGGTTACGACACCAACGGGTTGCTCAGCACTGTCACTGATCCACTTGGCCACGTCGTGACATCCAATACCTACGACGGGTCCGGCCGGGTAGTCAGCCAGACCGATCCGCTCGGCGGGAAGACGACGTTCAGCTATGACAGCGCCAATTCCACAACGTATGTCACCCACCCGGACGGCGGAATTTGGACCCTCGCGTACATCGGCGGTGTTATCAGCTGGCAGTCCGACCCCTACGGCAAGACAACCCGCTACACGTACGACAGCTCCTTCAACCGCACCTCGGTGACCGACCCGAATGGCAACACCTTCACGTTCACATATGACGCCACCGGCAACGTGCTTACCAGCACGGCCCCGGCGCCGGTGTCAGTCACCCAATCGTGGACCTACGACCGCAACAACAACGTCACTTCGCTAAAGGACGGCCTTGGTCGCACCACCACCTATGCCTACAACTCGCTAAACCAGCTGACCGACACCACTGACCCAGCCGGCGGGAAAACCAACTACACCTACACTCCGCTCGGCGCCCTCGCCACCATCACCACTCCAGGCGGCGCCGTCACCACGTACGGGTACGACAACGGAGGAAACCGCACATCGGTCGCCACTCCAGTCGGAGAGAAAACAACATTCGCCTACGATGCGGCCGCTCGGGTCACCCGCAAGACCGACCCTCGCGGAAACATGGGCGGGAACGCCGACCTCTTTACGACGACGTACGCCTACGATGCAGGAAATCTGCTGACGTCAGTTACCGACTCTCTGGGCGGAACGACTAGTTACGGCTACGACAACGCGGGAAACCTGACCAGCTCAAAGGATCCACTGGGAAACACCGTCACGTACAGCTACGACGCTGCGGGTCATCGCACGACGGTCAAGGATCCCGGGGGCAACACCACCACCAGTGTCTACGACCTGGCAGGAAACCTGACTGCCGTTACCGACGCGGCCGGCGGCAAAACCACCTTCGCTTACGACAAGAACAACCGGCGTGTCACCACCGTCACCGCTCGGGGCAACGCGCCCGGCGCCAACGCTTCTGTCTTTACGTGGACGTACGGCTATGACGCCAACGGCAACCAGACCACTGTGACGGGTCCGACGGGGGCAGTCACCGCGATCGCCTTCGACGTCATCAACCGTCCCACCAAGACTACGGATGCGCTCGGTAACAACGCGTCGACCACGTACGACCCTGCCGGTCAGGTCTCGGATACCACAGACGCCACGGGTGCCAAGTCCACGTTCGGCTACGACCGCGCAGGCCGACTGACCAGCGCTACCGATGCACTAGGCAAGACCACCAGCAGCGGCTACGACACCGACGGAAACCTAGTCAGCCGCACCAGCCCCGAGGGCAACAAAACTACCTGGACCTACGACAAAGACCAGCGGCTGGTCACCGTCACCGACCCCCGTGGCAACGTTCCGGGTGCTACTCCTGCCACCTACACCGCTACCTACACGTATGACCCGGCCGGAAACCCCGCTGCCGTCACGGATCCGCTCGGCAATACCACCAGCACCTTCTACGACCCGCTCAACCGCCTGGTCCAGGTCAGTGACCCGCTCAAGCGGAGGACCACAACCAACTACGACGCCGCTGGCCGTGTGACGAGCGTGATCGCGCCCACAGGTGCGATCACCACCAACACGTGGAACGCAGTGGGCGAGCGGACCAAGCGGATCGACCCCAACGGCCACACCACCACCTACACGTACGACGCCCTCCACCGACTCACCAGCGTGACGGACCCTCTGGGGCGCAAGACAAGCACCGGGTACGACGAGGAGGACCACGCCACGACGTTCACCAACGCTCGTGGTGTCACCAGTACAACAATCTACGATCAGCGCGGATTGCCCACGGTAACGTCGTATGCCGACTTCACCACCCCCTGGGTTTCACGCTCATATGACCAGGCCGGTCGCGTGTACTCCATCAGCGACGGCGCGGGTGCACGAAACCTCAGCTACGACGCCGCCGGACGCCTGACCAGAGTGTCCAAGCCCAATGAAAACGCCGGATTCGTCTACAGCTACGACACTGCTGGCCACCTGACCAACCGCCAATACCCTGACGGGCGAAAGATCACCTACGCCTATGACGGGGATGGCCGCAGGACACAGCAGGCCGTCGACGGCGCCGTCACCGGTTACAACTACGACGCTGCTGGCCACCTGACCAACTCCACGCTGCCTGGGACCAACGGCTACACCGAAGCCCGAACCTACGACGCCGCGGGCAGGCTCAACGGCGTTGCCAGCGCCAACAGCACTGCCACACTGGCATCTTGGCAACTCACTCGCGATGCTGCAGGTCAGCCCACCACCATCAACACCACTCGTGCAGGGCTGGGTAGCGGTACCCAGACCTACACCTACGACGACGCCGGCCAACTCCTCTCCGGCTGCCCGCTGTCCGCAAGCGAGGTCGGCTGTGCCAGCGGCACGCTGACCTACACCTACGACATCGTCGGCAACCGCCGTACTCAGACCGACCAGTACGGCACCACGACGTACACGTACGACGACGCCGACCAGCTCACCCAATCCGCCAACGGTACGACGACCACGACATACGGCTACGACGCAGACGGCAACAACATCAGCGTCGTCAACTCGACCACGAGTCAGACGCTCAGCAGCGGGGCCGTCATCAAATCCGGTGCCAGCCTCGCTT
The DNA here is from genome assembly GCF_042732955.1 of Kitasatospora sp. NPDC059747. Classification (NCBI taxonomy): domain Bacteria; kingdom Bacillati; phylum Actinomycetota; class Actinomycetes; order Kitasatosporales; family Streptomycetaceae; genus Kitasatospora; species Kitasatospora sp. NPDC059747. Next base: position 24,434 of record NZ_JBHWGV010000113.1, read on the forward strand.
CCAACAGCGTGCGACTGGTCATGCAGACCGACGGCAACCTCGTCCTCTACTCCGTCGCCACCAGCCAGCCGCTCTGGTCCTCCGGCACGACCGGTAACCCTGGCGCCTGGGCGACGATGCAGGCCGATGGGAACTTCGTCGTCTACGACACGAATCGCAAGTCCCTCTGGACTAGCAACACTAGCGCGGCCGGCGCTTTTGCCAAGATCCAGGACGACGGAAACCTCGTCGTCTACGACCGAACCGGCAAGTCACTCTGGAGCACAAACACTAATAACGCCGCTTACTACAACAGCGTTTATACGTACGATGCTGCCGGGCGCCTCAGCACAGCCGCCAACGACGTCGTCGTCCCAACCAGCCCCAGCAAGAGCAATTTCGCCCGCGCTGTTGGCACAAACGCTCTGACCTTCACCTATGACGCAGATGGCAATCGCGTCGCCACGAAGGGAAACAACCCTGCCGTTGAGCGCACCGTAACCTGGGACATCAACAACCCTATTCCCCAGATTGCCAGTCAGACCGATGGGGCAGGTGCTCTCATCGGCGACTACACCTATAACCCCCTCGGCCAGCCCCAAAGTCAGCACTCGAACGCTGGAGCCTTCTACGACCACCACGACTGGCTCGGGTCTATCACGGACCTGACCAGTAACAACGGCACTCCGCAAAGCCGCACCACATACGACCCCTACGGCAGGGCCTCAATCACCAACCTGGTCGGCGGTGCACCTGTCGCGCCGTTCGGATTCACTGGCCAGTACAACGACCCCAGCGTCGCCGGCAAGCAGTACCTTCGCGCCCGCGAGTACGACCCTTCGCTCGGCCGATTCACCGCCCGCGACCCGCTGTCCACTCCCGCAGCGTCCCCGCAGACCTCCGCCTACACGTACGCGGCCGACGCACCGACCGTCTACACCGACCCGACCGGCATGTCGCCCGAGGACGACAACCCCGACAACATGGGCGCCGCCGACGCTATCACCAGTGGTCTCAGCATTGGAGGCAAAGCCCCCTTCAAGTTCGTCGGCGACATCTTCAACGCTATCACCGGCCGCAATGGCGGCGCTGGCGCCTTCATCGACAAGTACTTCCCCGTCCGCCCTGCCTATGCGATGTACGTCGCTGCGGCAAAGCTCCGCGAATTCGGCTGCGATAACGTCGCCAACTACGTCGAGAAGAACGCGGACGAGCTAGCCAAACAGGTCGCCGTCGCCGGACTCGGCGGTCTGACCAGGTGGCTGGGCAAGGTCCCTCCCGGTAGCTTTGGGACCCTCCACGAACCCGGCCCCGTCACGCGCTTGCTATACGGCGCCCGCCAGGGCGAGGGGCTGCCCGGCCGCATTGGGGTCGAACTCCCGGGGAGGCCGTCAGTGCAGGAGCTCGAAAACCTGACAGTTAAACACGGCGTCGAGTTTGCCGTAATCTATAAGCTCGGCCCTGGCCCCAAGGGTGCTGGCGGGACCTACTACCTCTACTCTGGAATTCACAACAAGGTGCAGATTCCAGTCAGGGCCGACAATATTCTCGTCTACCATACCCATCCGGAAGGCGCGAAGAGTCCCAGCGACGGCGATCGAAACACGCTGCAGAGTTTCATCGATGTCGGATCCCCGATGCGTTCATCGAAGATCATTCCAGTAGGAGGAGGCGGAAAGGTTTATCAATTTGACACAGAAGGAATTGTGATGAACCCAGGCGGAAGGACATGGGATGTCGTCGGCACACCATGGAGCGAGTGATCCAGAAGATTATTCCTACCTCTGGGATGGATCGGAGCCCGGTTGGATCCTCTGCCGGAGCAAGATCGTTGACATTCCAACAATCTTCAACCGGATCACCCGCATGCTCCTCCTCGTGGAGGACAATGATGAATGGCGCGCCATCACAGCGGCAATGCTGAGCAATGGCGTTCCACTACTAGACGGAATCCCACCCGAGGAGTAACTGAACGGTCAGGTCGAGTTGCGATGCCAATTCGACCTGACCATGGACGCTTTCTGGAGCCTCATCAAGCAAGCCATCACTGCCGGACCGTGCGTCACCCGCCCTCCACCGAAGGGGTGACGCGACGCTCGCTGAACCGCCGCGCTGGAGAACTCACGCGCCAAGGGCAGCGACAGCAGTGCTCAGCATGCTCCCTCTCCTCCTCGCCCTGAGCCCGGCCAGTCCCCCGGAGCGGAATCATCGGCCAGTGATCGCCCGGGGTGAACAAGCCATCGTGGCGAGTCCTTCCAAGTCGGCTGCCGCACCCGTCACTCGTAGGGGGTAGACAACAGCGGTCGGCCACCACCCGAACGTGGGCAAAATCCACCAAACGCAAGAGCCCTCCCCGACAGAATCGGGGAGGGCTCTACGCGTCGCTTGAAGGCCTCAGACCCACTCGATCGAGGACTCGATGCCCGGGGCGCTCCGGGCGGCGGGCAGAGGGGTCCTCTGGCCGCCTTGCCGGGCCTCCCTGGGGTGGGCGGGGCCGCCCGGGGCGCGCGTCATGCCAAGCGCGCCCAGGACAAGCTCCCGCTCACCCTCCGGAAGGCTGTGAAGTAAGTCACACAGCTCGCTCACCGTGTCACCCATGCTTCGGGCTATTTCTGCTGCTCAGCGGCGTTGACGACCGTCAGCGGCAGCATCTTCTTGCCCGTCGGGCCGATTTGTATAGCCGTCTGCATCTGGGGACACACGCCGCAGTCGAAGCACGGCGTCCAGCGGCAGTCGTCGACCTCGACCTCCTCCAGGGCGTCCTGCCAGTCCTCCCACAGCCAGTCCTTGTCGAGGCCGCTGTCCAGGTGGTCCCAGGGCAGCACCTCCTCGTAGGTGCGCTCGCGGGTGGTGTACCAGTCGACGTCGACGCCGGTGCCGGCCAGGGCCTTGTCGGCGCAGGCCATCCAGCGGTCGTACGAGAAGTGCTCGCGCCAGCCGTCGAAGCGGCCGCCGTCCTCGTAGACGGCGCGGATGATCCCGCCGACCCGGCGGTCGCCGCGCGAGAGCAGGCCCTCGACGATGCCCGGCTTGCCGTCGTGGTAGCGGTAGCCGATGTTCTTGCCGTACTTGCGGTCGCCGCGGATCGAGTCGCGCAGCTTGGCCAGGCGGGCGTCGGTGGCCTCGGCGGACAGCTGCGGGGCCCACTGGAACGGGGTGTGCGGCTTGGGCACGAACCCGCCGATGGAGACGGTGCAGCGGATGTCGTTCTGACCGGTGACCTCGCGGCCCTTCTGGATGACGTTCTTCGCCATCTCGCCGATCTGGAGCACGTCCTCGTCGGTCTCGGTCGGCAGGCCGCACATGAAGTACAGCTTCACCTGGCGCCAGCCGTTGCCGTACGCGGTGGCGACGGTGCGGATCAGGTCCTCCTCCGACACCATCTTGTTGATCACCTTGCGCATGCGCTCGCTGCCGCCCTCGGGGGCGAAGGTGAGGCCCGAGCGGCGCCCGTTGCGGGACAGCTCGTTGGCGAGGTCGATGTTGAAGGCGTCGACGCGGGTGGACGGCAGCGACAGGCCGATCTTGTCCTCGGTGTAGCGGTCGGCCAGGCCCTTGGCGATGTCGCCGATCTCGGTGTGGTCGGCGCTGGACAGCGACAGCAGGCCGACCTCCTCGAAGCCGGTCGCCTTGAGCCCGCGCTCGACCATCTCGCCGATGCCGGTGATGCTTCGCTCCCGCACGGGGCGCGTGATCATGCCGGCCTGGCAGAAGCGGCAGCCGCGGGTGCAGCCGCGGAAGATCTCGACGGACATCCGCTCGTGCACGGTCTCGGCGAGCGGGACGAGCGGCTGCTTCGGGTAGGGCCACTCGTCGAGGTCCATGACGGTGTGCTTGGACACCCGCCACGGCACGCCCGGGGCGTTCGGCACGACGCGGCCGATCCGGCCGTCGGCCAGGTACTCGACGTCGTAGAACTTGGGGACGTACACCCCGCCGGTGCGCGCGAGGCGCAGCAGCAGCTCGTCGCGCCCGCCCGGACGGCCCTCGGCCTTCCAGGCCCGGATGATGTCGGTGATGTCGAGCACGGCCTGCTCACCGTCGCCGACCACCGCGCAGTCCAGGAAGTCCGCGATCGGCTCGGGGTTGAACGCCGCGTGACCGCCGGCCAGGACGATCGGGTCGTCGTCGGTGCGGTCCTTGGCCTCCAGCGGGATGCCGGCCAGGTCGAGCGCGGTCAGCATGTTGGTGTAGCCGAGCTCGGTGGAGAACGACAGGCCGAAAACGTCGAAGGCCTTCACCGGCCGGTGGGCGTCCACCGTGAACTGCGGCACGTCGTGCTCGCGCATGAGCGCCTCAAGGTCCGGCCAGACGCTGTAGGTGCGCTCGGCCAGCACGCCCTCGCGCTCGTTGAGCACCTCGTAGAGGATCATGACACCCTGGTTGGGCAGGCCGACCTCGTAGGCGTCGGGGTACATCAGCGCCCAGCGGACGTCGCAGGCGTCCCAGTCCTTGACGGTCGAGTTGAGCTCGCCGCCGACGTACTGGATCGGCTTCTGGACGTGCGGGAGGAGGGCCTCCAGGCGTGGGAAGACCGATTCGACAGTCATGTACTAGGAACCCTTACGACGTGATTCGGGGCCGCGCGCACCGGCAGGCGACGGCTGGGAGGGGTGACCCTCAAGGGTAGCCCAATCCGGGGAACGACCCGGCGGGCCCGATCGGCGGCCACCGCCCGCCGGACGCCCGCGGCGCCGCCCGCCCCCGCCCCCGCCGCCGCCCCCGCCGCCCCGGCCGCCGCCGACTACCCGGCCAAGGCCCGCGCCACCGAGCTGTCGGCCACCGACCTCAGCAACACCGACAGCGTCCAGTACGACCTCGACA
>NZ_JBHWGV010000114.1:0-13607 GCF_042732955.1 Kitasatospora sp. NPDC059747
CGCGCGCCCGGCCGCCCGGCCCCCCCAACTCGGGGCAAACCGCAAGTTCCGCGACCCCCCCGCGCGGGTCGAGGGGGGGGGGGGGGGCCGGCCCCCCGCCCCCGCCGAGGCGGTCGCCCGGGTCCGGCGGGATCCCGGGCGCTTCCCCACCGGGCACCACCTGGGGCTGCGCCTGGTCGCCGAGGCCGCGCTCGCCGACGGCTGGGGCGACCCGGTGGCCTGGCTGCGGACCGCCGAGGAGTACTTCCACGCGCTCGACGTCCCGCCGGTGGCGGGCGCCTGCCGGGCGCTGCTCCGGCAGGCGGGGGCGAACGTCGCCCAGCGCCGCAGGGGCCGCGAGCTGATCCCGGCCGGGCTGCGCGCCCAGGGCGTCACGCCGCGCGAGTACGAGGTGCTGGCGCTGCTCGTCGACCGTCCCGGCAACCAGGACCTGGCCCGGCTGCTGTCGATCTCGCCGCGCACGGTCGAGAAGCACCTGGCCAGCCTGATCCAGAAGACCGGCCGCCCCGACCGGGCCGCACTCTGCCGGCTGGCCGCGGACCTGGCCGTGCACGGGTAGGGCACGCCCTGGGACCGTGCCGCGCGTACCGGGCCCGGTGGCGACGCGGCCCGGAGCCCGGTCACCGGGACAGTTCGTCGAGCAGGAAGTCCGCCGGGCAGCCGTGGTGCGCGCGGTGCAGCACGCGCAGCACGCCCGCCGAGCCGGTCAGGTAGTCGCAGGCGAAGCGGGACACGGCCTCGCCGGGCTCGGAGAGGAAGGCCGTGCGGACGACGTCGAGCCGACGCAGGGCGGTCTCCCGGTAGGCCCGGTCCCCGGTGATCTCGGCGGCGTCGAGCAGGGCGTCGGCGACACCGACCGTGCCGGAGCTGTGGCCGTGGCCGTGGCCGAAGCCCCGGCCGGGCACGTCCAGCGCGCGCAGCACGGCCCGCGCCTCGTCGAGGCCGCCGTAGCGCAGCAGTACCCTGGCGATGCCGGCGCCGCCCGCCTCGACGTACGGTCCCATGGCGCCCTCGTGCTCGAACACGGGCACGCCGTCGACGAGTCGGGCCTGCGCCAGCTCCCACGCGAGGGCGGCGCGACCGAGCCCCAGATGGCTCTCGTCACCCGTGACCTGGTACAGCCTGAGCAGGAACATCGCCACGCCGGCCTGGCCGAAGGCGAGACCCGTGAGCGGACCGTCCACGGAGAACTCGTTGAACTCCTTTAACTCGCCGAACTCGCCGATCCAGTAGGCGTGTTCGCCGTCGCGCCGCACGGTCTCGCGCAGTGCCCGCGCGCAGTCGAGGGCGGCGGCGAGGTCGCGTTCGTCGTGGCCGCGCACGTAGAAGCGCAGGTTCGTCATGCCGACGCCGGCGAGGCCGCGGTAGAAGGTGTGATCGCCCGACTCGGCGGCCCGCCGGTTGGCCAGGGCGAGCAACGTCCGTGCCTGGCCGCGGAATCCGAGCTCGTCGGAGGTCCAGGCGAGGCCGGCCAGGCCGTCCATGAGACCGGCGGGGTGCGTCGCCGGGTCGACCGCGTCGAGCCGCTCGCGCAGCCACTCCTTCCAGCCGGGCCGCAGTGGGACGCCCGAGGCGTCCAGCGCCCACAGGACGCCGCTCGCGCCGAAGCCGAGGCTCAGCGGGTTGGTGGCGCGGGCGAACGGGTCCGTGGGGAACAGCGTGCTGCACGCGGGGTCGGCGGCGGCCGCGACGAAGGCCGCGATACCGGCCACCGCCGTCCCGAACTCGTCCGGTTCGTCGCGCATGTCTTCCTCTGCGGTTCGTGCGGACGACCGCCCTCGATGGCCGGGAGGACGGCGCGATCCGTGCGGGGACGCTGCCCGCTGCCCCCGCACGGATCCGCCGGAGCAGCATCGGGTGGAGTTGCTGCTGCTTCGCGCCGGACTTCCCTCCGGCACACACAGAGCCAACACCGTCCGCCGCCCGCCCGCATGAGGGATCGGACCCCAGAATTCCGCCCGCCCCACCCACGTATCCGGCGTCCGCCGGGCGCGACCCGCGAATCAGCCGGGGGCGACCCGCGAATCAGCCGCGCGCAGCCGCTCGGCCGACCATCGGGAGCACGTTCAGTTCCTCCTCGGTCAGGACCAGTTCGGCCGCGGCGGCCGAGTCCCGGATCGTCTCCGGCCGGCTCGCGCCCGGGATCGGCAGCATCACCGGCGACACGGCCAGCAGCCAGGCGAGCGCCACGCGCTGCGGGCTCACCCCGCGCCCGGCCGCGACCTCGGCGAACGCGCCGCTCCCGACCGCGTCCGCCCGTCCGATGCCGCCGAGCGGGCTCCAGGGCAGGAACGCGAGGCCGAGTTCGGTGCACAGCTCCAGCACCGGCCGGTGCTGCAGGAACTCCGCCGAGAAACGGTTCTGGACGGACACCAGGGCGTCACCGAGGATCCCGCGCGCCTGCCGCACCTGCTCCACCGAGACGTTGGAGATGCCGGCCGCCCGGATCTTGCCCTCGTCGTACAGCTCGCGCACCGCGCCGAGCGAGTCCTCGTACGGGACGCGCGGGTCCGGGTAGTGCTGCTGGTACAGGCCGATCGCCTCGACGCCGAGGCGGCGCAGCGAGCCCTCGCAGGCCCGCTTGAGGTGGGCCGGGTCGCCGTCGATGGTCCAGGAGCCGTCGCCGGGCCGGCCGCGGCCGCCCTTGGTGGCGACCAGCACGCCGTCGGCGCCGGGGCCGTACGCGGCGAGGGCGCGGGCGACGAGGCGTTCGTTGTGGCCGTACTCGTCGGCGTGCCAGTGGTAGGAGTCGGCGGTGTCGATCAGCGTGATGCCGGCGTCGAGTGCGGCGTGGACGGTCGCGACCGCCCGTTCCTCGTCGGGGCGGCCCTCGACGGAGAGCGGCATGGCGCCGAGGCCGATCGCGCTGACGTCCAGGGATCCGAGGCGGCGGGTGGCGGTCATGCGGCGGCTCCTCGTCGAAGCGTCTCGGCGACGAGCTCGGGCAGCCAGTCGCGGGTGTGGGAGAAGGAGTAACCGAGCTGTTCGGCACGGGAGTTGTCCATGCCGTAGTAGCGGTCGAAGGAGAACGGCGAGGCCTCGTCGCCGGGCGCGGGTGCGGCCGTCCGGTACGAACTCCCCTGCGCGATCAGGTCGCAGAGGTCCGTGGCCGTCAACTCGCCGTGCGAGCAGGCGTTGACGGCCCCGGTGAACCGCGCGCCGGCCGCCCAGTGCAGGACGTCGGCCATCTCTGCCTCGTGCGCGTACGAGGACGGCAGGTTCGCCGGGTGGACGGCCACCGGGAGCCCGGCCTCGATCCGTTCGCGGTAGTGCGCGAGGCGCCCGGTGAAGTCGTCGGCGCCCAGCACGTGCCCGGCCCGGACGGCGACGAACGGGAACGCGTCACTGCGGGCCAGCACCGCCTCCGCCTGCCGCTTGCCCTCGCCGTACGATCGATCCCTGAACTTCCGGTCGGTCCACGGCAGTTCCAGCCGCACCGGCCACCGGGCCGGATCGACGACGTCCTCGCCGAGCGGCACACCGGCCGGCCGGTCCTCCCCCGTGTCGTACACCTCGATGGTGGACGTCATGACGTACCGCCCGACCCGCCCGGCGAACGTCCGCACGGCTCCCTCGGCGTGCAGCGGCGTGTAGCAGACCTGGTCGACCACGACGTCGAACTCCCGGCCCGCGAGCACCGCGCCCAGCGCCGCGGCGTCCTCCCGATCCGCCACCAGCCGCTCCACCCCGGGCGGTGGGGGCACCGACCCCCGGTTCAGCACGCTCACCCGCGCTCCCGAGTCCCGCAGCCGGGTGACCAGCCGCCGCCCGAAGTAGCGGTTCCCCCCAATGACCAGCACGTTTTCCATGCCCACAAGTGTTACCGTGCGGCGTCATCTGATGAAGGGGAGATCATGGGAGTTCAGGCGCTTCGACCGAAAGACCGACGGCAGACGGGCCCGGCCGCCGACGATTCCTCAGGACGGTCCGCCGCGCGCCCCGAGAGCGCCCTGGACGCCGTCGACCTGCACCTCCTGGAGCTCCTCCAGACCGAGGGCCGCATCACGCTCAGTGAGCTCGGCCGCCGCGTCAGTCTCAGCCCCGCCGCCGTCGGCGAACGCGTCCGCCGCCTCGAAGCCGACGGCACCGTCACCGGCTACGCCGCCCAGGTCTCCCCCGCCCGCCTCGGCTACGGCATCCAGGCCTTCGTCCGCGTCTCCCCGCACGCGCGCGTGACCGTCAAGTACCTCCGCAGCCAGGAACTCGTCCACCGCCCCGAGGTCCTGGAGGTCCACCACGTCATCGGCGAGGACTGCTGGATCTTCAAGATCGCCGCCCGCGACACGACCCACCTGGAAGAACTCATCGAACTCATCTCCATCCTCGGCCGCACCACGACGTCGGTGATCCTCTCCTCCCCCGTCACCCGGAACGCCGTCCTCCCGCCGCCGTCCCTGTAGCCCCCGTCATCAGCCCCGGCAACCGGCGCCCGACCCCGGGGCTCCGCAGCGCACGTCGTCCGAGCGGCCCAACCCGATGAGCGCCGGACCGTCCGCCCGGCGGACCCTTGCCTGAGATGGCCCCGGCCACCCAGCCGGGGCCGAGTCGACGGATCGGAGGGCGAACGATGCCCAACATCCCGCCCCAGGACCATGCCGTCCCGCACGTCTCGACCGTCCCCGCGAACCTCAACGAGCACGTCGAGCTGTTCGTCCGCGAGTACGACGGGACCAAGCCGCACCACGACCCCGAACCCGTCCTGATGCTGCACGGCCGCAGCGTCCCGGCCCTCGCCGGCTTCGACCTCCAGCACGACGGGTACAGCTGGGCCCAGGACCTGGCCCAGGCAGGCTACGACGTGTTCGTGATGGACCTCCAAGGCTCCGGCCGGTCACCGCGGCCGGAGATGGACAACCCGTGCAACGCCAACCCCGCACAGCAGAAGGCCGACCTGGTCCCCAACCCGCTGGCCGCGCCGTGCCCCCCGGCCTACCCGAAGCAGCTGGGCAACTCGCAGAGCGAGTGGGACGAGCTGAACACGGTCGTCGAGTTCGTCAGGAAACTGCGGAGCGTGCCACAGGTCGCGTTCGTCGGCTGGTCCGCGGCCGCCTTCGTGATGGGACCGTACGTCCTGCAGCATCCCGGCAAGGTGAGCAGCCTGATGTTCCTGGCGCCGATCTACCCGCCCCGCGGCAACGCGAGCAAGCCGGGCACCCGGTTCGGCGCACCGCATCCGCTGCCCCTGACCACCCCGGCCGCCCAGTTCGGCTTCCCGATGAACCTCCTCACGAAGGCCGACCTGACGCACGTGTGGGACCCCGAGCTGAAGTGCGCGGGCCAGCGGGAGAGCGGCATGGTCGACGTGGTGTGGGCGGCCATCATGGACAACGACGCCCTCGGCAAGACCTGGGGCCCGCTGAACTCCGGCGTGCCGGAGGGCGTCTGCCGGTTCCGCAACTCCTTCTGGTGGGGCTGGAACGACGCGACGGTGCCGCTCGACAACACCCTCGGCACGGTGGTGCCCGTCCTCCTCGTCTACGGAGAGGACGACACCCAGGCGATCCACCCGACGCCGGACGACAGGACCAACTTCTCGGTCCCCGCCCTCTATGCGGCCATCCCCGGGACCGACAAGCTGATGATCAGAGTGGCCTGCGCCGGCCACCAGATGGTCTGGGAGAACCGCGCCAAGGACCTGCACCACATGGCCCGCGAATGGCTCAAGCACACCGCCGTCGACGGGCTCAAGAGCGGCAGCTACGCCCTGGACACGAACGGCAACTACACCCCCTACCCCTGACGGCCAACCCCCGCCCCGAGACCCCTGCCGATCACCGGCGGGGGCCTCGGTGTTCTCGCATCGGCGTTCTCGCATCGGCGTTCTCGCAGAGGACGCTCACGGCCCGAAGGAGGACCCCGTGCCGTCCCACGACGCCTCGGGGCCCAGCGGGGAGACCTCGTCCGGAGTCAGGCCGGTCGCGGCCAGGAAGGCGGCCGCGACGTGCTCCCGCGGCGCTTCCTCCAGGTCCAGGACGACACCGCACTCCGCCGTCCACGCCACCGCCACCCGCTCGCCGGAGGCCAGCCGCAGGACGAGGACGTCGAGTTCGGCGCCCCCTTCCGTGACCGTCTGCGCGATGCCCAGACGCGCCTGCCCGGCCGGTTCGTCGAGGTGGAGGCGCAGCAGCGGGCGCGCCACACGGAAGGACGGCCACCATTCGTCGGTGTCGAGCGTGCGGAACGGCCGCTGCGGCCAGGGGCGCATGCGGTCCAGCGCGTCCCGCAGCAGGGCCAGGAACTCCCGGACGTCCTGCTCGCCGTGCGGCTGCGGGATCGCTCCCGTGATCAGGCTCCCGCCCGCCAGCGCGTCCCCCAACTGCTCGTATCGGACAGCGACTTCCTCGTCACCGAGCTGCCGGCCACGGACGATCATGCCGGCGACCCGCTCCGCCGCGGCCCGGTCGAGCACACCGAACTGCGCGGCGTACAGCACGCCGTTGGTGAATCCGCGCCACGTCTCCATCGTCATCCGCCCCCTGTCCTCGGGATCCGATGCTTCCACACTGCCACAGACGGTCGACACTGTTGAGATTTCAACTAGTTTCCGGCTAGGGTGGCCCTGCCGGCACCCGCCGGCCCCGCAACACCCCACAGGAGGAACCCATGGCACACCTCGTCACCGACAACCCCGGGAAGTCCCGTTTCGAGATCCACGAGGACGGCGAACTCGCGGGCTTCGCCGAGTACCACCGCTCCGGCGGCGAGATCGCCTTCATCCACACCGAGATCGACCCCCGCTTCGAGGGCCGCGGCCTGGCCGGCGGGCTGGCGCGCGCCGCACTGGACACGGCCCGCGAGCAGGCGCTCTCCGTCCTGCCGTACTGCCCGTTCATCCGCGGCTGGATCACCAAGCACCCCGAGTACACCGACCTCGTCCCGGCCTCCCACCGCGCCCGCTTCGGCCTCTGAGCCGCGCCTCACCGCGTCACCCCGGGAGTGGAGGAGCGCGGCGGACCGACTTTTCATTCTCGCGCGGTCGGCCGCCATTCATCCGACGGAACAGTGGAATTGACGCTTCGGCAGTTGGAGAACTGCTAGGGTCCCGAGCCGTGGAAGATCATCTGCGCATCGGCATTGCGTCCTTCGGGGTCCGCGAGTTCCAGGCCATCCATTCCGTGTGCCGACAGGAGGGGCACGATCCACTGGTTCACGTGTATTCGCGCTCGATGCGGCCCGGAAGGCCCACGGACGACCACGCGGCCGCAGCGGTCGGTTCCCTCCTCGGTGCGATCCCCGCCGGCGTCGACCTCCTCGTGCCGGGCAGCCCCGAGGGATTGGCGCGCGCCCTCGCCGGTTACGCCCTGGACCTCCTCGTCGTCTACGGCTTCAACTGGAAGCTGCCGCCGTCGGTCCTGGCCACGCCCCGCCTCGGCGTCATCAACGTCCACTGCTCGCTGCTGCCCGCCTACCGGGGGCCCGCGCCCGTGCTGTGGGCGATCCGCAACGGGGACCGCCACCTCGGCGTGACGGTCCACCGCATGGACGAGGACTTCGACACCGGCCCGGTGCTCGCCCAGCAGGACGGAATCCCAATCCCCGACGACGTCACGCCGGACATCCTCTGGCCACGGCTCCAGCCGGTCATTCGGAGGCTGCTCGCAGAATCGATCGGCCACATTTCGAACGGAGTTCCCGGAATTCCGCAGGACCACTCCCGCGCGAGCCGCGCAGGGCTGATGGAAGCGGAGTTCTCCGTCGTCGATCGCACCCGCACCGCACGCGAGATCCACAATCAGGTCCGCACCTTCCGTTTCATGGGGGCGGGCCTCGGCCCGACAGTCGACATCGACGGGCGCGCCCTCCGGGTGCTCCGGACCGCGCTGGCCCCGGCCGACGGCATCCGCCTCGACTGCGCCGACGGCCCGCTCTGGATCACGGAGTCGGCCCCCGGCTGATCCCTTCCCCGCCGGTCCCTTGCCGGCCGATGTCGTCCCCGCCGGTCCCTTCCCGGCCGATCCGCTCCCGCCGCTCGGCCGCCCGCGGATCGTCGAAGCCCGCGAGGAGGGCCAGCGCCTCGGTCCGGTGGCGGCGGGCCTCCTCCTCGCGGCCTGCCCCGCCGAGGGCGCGCGCGAGGTTGTCGAGCGCACCCGACAGCTGCCACTGGTCCGCGCACTCCCGGTGGATCCGCGCGGCGGCCTCGTGGAGACGAATGGCGTCGTCCGTCCGCCCGAGGTCGCGGCAGGCCTCCCCGGCCCCGTCGAGCGCCGTCGCCTCCCGGCTGCGGTCGCCCAGCCGCCGCTGGACGTCGACCGCCCGCTCGCACGCCCGCAGGGCCTCCCCGGGCCGTCCCGCCGCGCGTTCCACGTGGGCGAGCCCGACGAGCCAGTGCGCCTCCCACAGGTCGTTGCCCTCCTGGGTGGCGATCGCCAACGCGGCCTCGGCCGCGGCACGGGCCCCCGCGAGCGACCCCAGCCCGCGCCGGGCCCAGCCGAGGAAGTGCAGCGCGTTGCCCTCACCGCTCCGGTCGCCGAGCTCGCGGAACACCGCGAGCGCCCGCTCCAGCGCCTCGGCCGCCGGGCGGAAGTCGCCGAGTTCGCAGCGGGTCTCGGCGAGGTTCGACAGCAGCAGCGCGGCCCAGCGCCGTTCACTCAGGTCGGCGAAGATCGCCGCGCCGGCCTCGAAGCACGACCGGGCCTCGTCCAGCCGCCGCCGGCGCAGACCGAGCAGGCCGAGGGCGTTGACCGACACCGCCTCGCCGAACCGGTCACCGGTGCGGCGGCGGATCTCCAGGGCGGCGCGGTGGCACTCCTCGGCCTCGTCGAGCCGACGCGACTGGAAGTACGCCTTCCCCAGGTTCTCGTACGCCTCGGCCTCACCCGCGCGGCTCCCGTCCCGGGCGGCCGAGCCGATGCCGATCCCGGCCGTCGTCACCCAGTCCTCGAAGGCGTTCTGGTGCATGAACACGGCCCGCAGGACGACCGCCAGGCGCCAGGCGAGGTCGTGGCAGCCGGTCTCCGCGGCGGCCCGCACCGCGGCGACCAGGTTGCCGACCTCGGCGCGGTACCAGCGGAGCGCCGACGGGTGGTCGTCGAAGGCCAGCGGGACGACGTCCGCCGGAACCGGCAGGTCCAGCGCGTAGCGGTCGAACCGCGCCAGCGCCGACTGCGCGTTGTCCGCGGTGTGCAGGTACCAGGACAGGACTCGCCGCCGGACGTCACGGCGGGCTTCCGCCGACTCCGTCTCCTGGACCTGCGTGACCGCGTACGCCCGCAGGAGGTCGTGGAGCCGGTAACGGCCCGGGGCGCACTCCTCGACCAGGTGGGCACCGGTCAGGACGTCGAGCCGGCGGCGCGCCTCGGCGAGCGTGCTCCCGGCCAGCGCGGCGGCGGCCGGCAGGCCGAACTCGTCCCCCGGGTGCAGGCCGAGCAGCCGGAACTGCCGGGCGGCGGCCTCGGGCAGGGCCCGGTAGGACCAGGCGAACACGTGGTGCATCGCGTCCGTCTCCTCTTCGGTCTCCGCCGTCAGGACCTCCCACAGCGCGGACCGGTCCTTGAGTTCGGCGATCAGCTCGCACAGGAGCATCAGCGGCCGGCCCGCCGCGCGTTCGGCGGCGATCCGCAGCGCGAGCGGCAGGCCCGCGCAGAGCCGGGCCAGTTCGGCCAGTTCGTCCGGCCGGTCGGCCGTCCGGGACGCGGCCGTCACCGCGCGGAGCAGCAGGACGGCCTCGGCGTCCGGGAAACGCGCCAGGTCGAGCCGGTCCGCACCCTCCCGGGCCACCAGGCCGGGCAGACTGTTCCGGCTGGTGACCAGGGTCAGCGAGCCCGCCGCGCCGGGCAGCAGCGGCCGGACCTGCGCGGCCGTCGCGGCGTTGTCGAGCAGGACGAGGAGCCTGCGGTCGGCGGTCATCGAGCGGTACAGCGAGGCCCGGTCCTCCAGGCCGACCGGGACGGCCGCGGCGGGGAGCCCCAGGTCCCGGAGGAAACGGTCCAGGACCTGGCCCGGGGAGACCGGCGCGTTCGCGTCGTGGCCCCGGAGGTTGACGTACAGGGCTCCGGCGGGGAAGCGGTCACGGACCCGGTGCGCCCAGTGCAGGGCGAGGGAGGTCTTGCCGACCCCGGCCGTGCCGGTGACCACCACGACGGCCGACGGCACGAAGACCTCGCCCCCGCCGTCGGCCATCCGGTCCAGGCTTCCCAACTCGCCGCTCCGGTTGATGAAACGGCCGCCCGCATAAGGGAGTTGGTTGGGCCTCACGCTGAACGAGCGCTGTTCCAGCGGCTGGTGGAAGTGGATTCCGCCGTGAACGTCGTGCGCCTGGACGACGTCCCTCGCGGCCGCGGATCCGGCGATCCGGTTCGACTGCCAATCGCCTTTCGCCGAAGGCTCGTTCGGCACAGGTCCGTCCGGCGCAGGGCCGCTCGGCGACGGCCCGTCCGGCGCGCGGCCGCTGCGGTCGGATCCGCTCATCGAGCGGTCAGCACCGCTGCCCGGTGGGCGGCGAGAGGACGGCCACCTCCCGGGCGAAGAAGGCCTCCAGCGGCTCGCCGTCCGCGTAGAGGTCGGCGATGAACCGCCGGCAGCGCAGGATCAGGTCGCGGTCGGCGAACCTCCGGACGGATTCGAGGACGCCGTCCTCGTCGTAGACCGCCTCGTACATGACTTCGGAGCCGAGCGTGTAGATCTCCGGGAGGAGGCCGCCCGTCTCGAAGCACGCCACCCGCTCCGGGCCGACGACGCGGATCGGCCCGCCGCTCTGGTCACGGACGCGGAGGGCGTGGAGCTCCCACTGGAGGTAGGCGCTGATCGGCTCCTCCACGATCCGCACCCGGCACGCCGAGAATCCGCGTTCGGCGATCCTCCGGTGGTAGCCCTCCATGTCGGACCGGCCGGCTTCCAGAATTGCCGTGGAATTCTCCCAGTCACCGGTGGCAAAGGCCTCCCAGCTGTCGTATCCGGGCTCCTTGAAGGTTTGTCGGCGCTCCAGTTTCCAGAATCCCAGGGCGTTGATCCGCCAGAAGATTTCCTCGAATTCCGCGTAATAGTCCCGGAGCTCCATGCGCTCCCAGTCGGCCCCGGCCAGGAGTTCATGCATCCGGGATGTCCGCCTTCGCCGCGACGATCGTCGCACGCGGGATGACGACGAGCTGCTCACCAGGGTCGATACTCACGCCCTCGGGAAGTCTGTCCTGGTAGGAGGCGGTGAGGTCACGTCCGATGACTGCGACGTCCCCGTTGTCCAGCTCCCAGATGTCCGGGCAGCTGGCATTGCCGGAGGTCTGGCCGAGCTCGTGCGAGGACTTGCCCAGGCGGCGGGCGAAGGATGCCGCGGGGTCTGGTTCCCAGGTGACAGCCATGCATTCCCCGTCAGTACGAGAAGAATCGGGGTGACAAAATTTAGCGCAGCCACGGGCGACGGTCAAGGGAGTTTGTCGGAAGAGTCGGTCCGCGACTCCTGTTCTCATGGGCTTAACGGAATTCGGAAATCCACAAACGCGCGTCGCGCCCCCGCTGCGCCGCCGTTGAGTGAACGTTTCATCTGCGCCGGCCCCAGCGGATCGCCCAGGCCGGCCGCCGGGCAAGGTGGGGCGAGGCGCGGGGCGCGGGGCGCGGGTGACGGTGAGTTCGACGAACCGGATGACCGTTCATCAGCCGCTCCCGACACCTCGGTTGTCGGCGGGTCACCCACCCGGGCCCGTACGACGCGCGACTCCTCGGGGCGGGTGCCAGAGTCGTCGGTAGCGCGCTCACCACTTCAGGGCCGACGCCCCCGGCCCCCAACGTCCGGCCGTCATCCTCGGGCGGTCCCGTCGACGGCCGCGACCTGTCGCAGAACGGTGGATCCTCGGTGAAACCCTTGAAGTTGGCCGCTGCCGCCATGGCCGGCGCGGCCGTGTGCGCCCTCGTGTCCCCGACGGCCGTGGCGGCGCCGCACCGGAGCGCCGCGGTGCAGCCCTGGCCCTGGCCCTGGCCCGCACCGGGGACCGGTTCGTGGCCCTTCCCCGGCGGCTGGCCGACGCTCCCCTCGGTGCCGACGCTCCCCTCGGCGCCCCTCCCGTCGGCGCCGACGCCCACCGACCCCTCACCCCGGCCGCCGACCACCCCCGCGCGGCCCGCGCCCGCAGGGCCCGCCGGGCCGTGGGACCTCAAGTTCGCCGACGAGTTCGACGGCACGTCGGTGGACCGGACGAAGTGGTCGTTCCAGTCCGCGGCGGAGGCGGACTGGTCCGCCGCCCCGTTCGGGACGGGCAACCCGGACAACCAGCAGCTCGAATTCGACCAGCCGGCGAACTGCACCGTCTCCGGCGGCACGCTGGACATCACCGCGAAGCCGGATGACATCACCAGCGCCGGCGGCAGGCACTACGCCTGGTCGAGCTGCATGCTCAACTCGTCGCCGTCCTACGCCTTCCGCTACGGCTACACCGAGATCCGCGCCAAACTCCCGGCCCCCAAGGGCTTCTGGTCGGCCCTGTGGACGTGGGCGGCGCCCGGGGTCTCCATCCCCGCCAACGGTGAGACCGACGCCTTCGAGTTCTACTCGGACGACCACTCCCGGCTCCACCTCACCCAGCACAACCCGGGCGGAGCCCCCCAGGACCTCCTGCCCGGCTTCCCGTGGCCCGGGATCACCCGCCCCGGCCCGAACGTCCCCGGCCGGAATGTCCCCGGATCGAACGCCGTCGGCACCGTGCACCGGCCCGGGTTCGATCCGGCCGCGGACTTCCACACCTATGGCGTCGACATCGAACCGTCGGGAACGGACTGGTGGATCGACGGCCGGATGGTCTTCCACAGCAGCCGGACGTCGAACGGCCCGGTGAACGTCCTCCTCGACAACTTCGTCTACTCCAAGATCCCGCCGGTGCCGGGCAGCCGGGGCCACCTGCTGGTCGACTACGTGCGGGCCTGGCAGCGACCGGCGGCCTTCCCCGGACACTGACGGACCGGACCCTCCGCAGGGACCGCGCGCAGGCGGGAAGGGCGAGCGCTCGGGCGCCGCACCTCGGCCATGCCGGGAATCCGCGCAGAGCCATCCGGGTGGAGCCGCGTCCGGTGGCGGGTGGCGGCGTGCGGCAGGCCTGCGGCACGCGGTAGGTACGTCGGTGCACTCGCACCACACCTTCGGAGGACCCACCACCATGCGCAAGCTCAGCACGCTGGCCGCCGTGATCACCGCGATGATCGGCCTCGCCGCCCCCGGCACCGCGGCCACGGCCGCCACCACGCCGGCCGCCCCCTCCGACGCGGTGAGCGTCACCGGCGGCACCCTCGCCGACGACGGCACCGTCACGCTGACCGGCGGCTACCGCTGCGCCGACCACCCGGGCAAGGTCGTCCTGATCGGCAGCAACGTCATCCAGGACGGCCACCCCGAGTCGATCGGCGGGTTCAGGGCGCAGTGCGACGGCACCGAACGCACGTGGACCAACACCGGCCGCCCGATGACCGACGGCCGCCGCCCCGGCCCGCTCCTGCGCACCGGCCCGGTCACCGTGAAGGCGACCATGCTGACGATGGGCCCGAACGGCATGCCGCTCCCCCAGACCGTGGCCACCGCCGAGACCCCGATCGAGCTGCTGGCCGAGTGACCCGTGCCCGCAGGCCCCCGCCCCCCCGGGGCGGCCCCCCCGGGCGGGGGCGGGGCGGGGGGGGGGGGCGCGAGGGTC
>NZ_JBHWGV010000114.1:13617-18631 GCF_042732955.1 Kitasatospora sp. NPDC059747
AGGGTGGCCAGCGTCTCGGCGGCGGCCGTGCGCGGCAGCTTGCGCGGGTCGGGGGGCCGCTCGCCGGGGGGGGCGGGGGCGGCGCGGGAGGGCGGTGCGCTTCGGAAGCCGTCGGACCACGACGTGCCGCCCCAAAAAACACCGGGGCCCGAAGCCGGCCATCGGTCAGTAGGTGAGCCGGGCCAGGAGCAGGTCCGTCAGCTCGGCGACGACCTCGTCGAACTCGGCGGCGACGTAGCCCGCCGCCCAGTCGTGCAGGAGCGCGTTGACCGCGCCGATGAACGCCGCGGTCGTCAATGTCCAATCCCGGCCGGCCACTTCGCCGCGACCGGCGGCCTGGTCCGCCTCGGCCGCGAGCAGTGCGGCCCAGCGCGCGCGGCGGTCGGCGCGGAGCCGCTCCAGCGTCGGGTTGACGCCGACGATCTGGACGTAGGCGATCTGCGCCCAGCGGGCGTCGCCCGCCGTCACCCGCGCGTAGGCGCCGAGGCCGGCCCGAACCCGGGCGGACAGTGCCGCCGCCGGGTCGAGTGCGCCCAGCGTCGCCAGCACCTCCGCCTCCGCCCGGTCGTTCACCGAGGCGTAGAGACGCGTGAGCACCTCCTCCAACGTCCGGAAGTGCTCGTAGAACTGACGTGTCGACAGTCCCGCCGCGCCACAGAGAGCCGCCACGGTGGTCCCCCGGTAGCCGGGCTCGCCACCCATCAACTCCAGTGCGGCGTCGAGCAGTCGGCGCTCCCGCTCCTCGCGGCGCTCGTCGACGCTCCGGCCCCGGTAGCGACTTCCGGCTCTCATGCACCAAGTATCGCGGCCGCGTTGATCTTTGAAAACAGTCGTTGTCAGATCCCTTGTAGTGTACCTGAGTTACTCCTACTCTCCGGTAGGGCCACATGTGAAGCGCATCGTTTTCACATCGGGTCGCACCCCCTCCACCCCCAAGGGAGTTCCCCCATGCGCAACCGACTCAGGAGCACCGTCGCCGCGCTCGTCTGCGCGCTGACCGTCGCCGTCGCCGCCCCCACCGCCTCGGCCGCCCCCACCGCTCCCTCCGCCTCCGCCTCCACCTCCTCCATCCCCAACTCCGGCTGGAACGACTGGTCCTGCCGCCCGAGCGCCGCGCACCCCGAGCCCGTCGTGCTGGTCCACGGCATGGGCGGCAACGGGGTGGACAACTTCCTCACCCTCGCCCCGGCCCTCGTCGCCCACGGCTACTGCGCGTACTCCGAGACGTACGGGCAGACCGTCCTCGGGCCCCTCGCGGGTGGCCTGGCTCCGATGGCCGGCAGCGCGGCGGAGCTGGGCGCCTTCGTCGACCGGGTCCGCGCCGCCACCGGTGCCGCGAAGGTCGACATCGTCGGCCACTCCGAGGGCACCACCGTCCCCGCCTACTACATGAAGGTCCTCGGCGGCGCCGCGAAGGTCGACCGTTTCGTCGGCTTCGGTTCCAACTTCCAGGGCACCACCCTCGACGGCCTGGGCGCCCTCGCCTCCGCCATCCACCTCCAGGCGATCCTCGACGGCATCGGCTGCGGCGCCTGCGCGGACTTCCTGCCCGGCTCCGCCTTCCTGACGAAGCTCGACGACGGGCCGGTGGCCGTGCCCGGCCCCGTCTACACCAGCATCGTCTCCCGCTACGACCAGGTCGTCACCCCGTACTCGAGCGGCCTGCTCGACGGGCCGAACACCACGAACATCGTCCTCCAGGACGTCTGCGGACTGGACTTCACCGGGCACGTCGGCCAGGCCGTCGACCCCAACGTGACCCAACTGGTCCTGAACGGGCTCGATCCCGCGCACGCCGCACCGTTCGTCTGCCTCCCCTTCTTCGACTTCGGCGTCTGAGACCAACGCGGCGATGCGGTCCGCCCGTGACGGCTCTGGACCAGGGACGGGCCCGGTGCGAGCATGACGTGTAGCCGTCAGGTGGCACCCAGTCACCTCACAGACTCCCGTCAGGGGGGATCATGCGCATCGGCGCCCGCGTGCGCGCGGCATCCACCACCCTCGCCGTCATCACCACCAGTCTCACCTTCGCCGTCGCCGGCACCGGCACGGCACACGCCCGCTCCACGTCCTGTGCCGCCGTCCTCGGCGGCGGCCAGTACATCCGGGCCGGTGGGCGGACGATCGGCAACCTCTACCTGGCCTGGAACTACTGCGATCCCACCAACAAGGTCGCGTACACCGAGGTCAACATCTGGAACACCAACTTCGTCAACGGCAACTGGCACAACGGCCTGATCGACGTGAAGTCCAGCTCGGACCACGCGTCGAACGCCGGCTCGCCCCAGCCCAACGCCGGCAGCTGGTGGTGGGACTCCGGGTTCATCAAGGTGTCCCCGAACGTGCACAACGACCGCCGCTACCACGGCAGCATGAACTTCAACGCCGGCGGTCACCAGTGCTGGGGGGACACCCCGACGTGGGACTTCTCCGGCGCCGGGGTCGTCGCGGCCGGCTCGGTGCACTGCACCTGACTCCCGGGGCGGGTCCCGTTGCCCACGGGACCCGCCGTCGCCGACGGGTCTCGCCGTCGCCGACGGGACCCGCCCCGGTCACACCGCCAGGCGGCGGACGGCGAGTTCGGCGTAGAGCGCGCTGCCGTCGGCGAGCACCTCGTCGTCGAACTCCGCGTACGGCGAGTGGTTGGGGGCCCGGTCCCCGGGGTCGCTCCCCTTCGGGGCCGCACCGAGCATCACGAACGAGCCGGGGACGGCGTTCAGGACCCTGGAGAAGTCCTCCGAGGCGGTCAGCGGGTTCGCCATCGTCCGGAAGCGCTCCTCGCCGAACACCTCCCGGACGGTGTCCGCCAGGAAGTCCGTCTCGGCCGCGTCGGTCTCCGTCACCGGGTACTCGGGACGGAACTCGGCCTCCGCCCGCAGCCCGTGGGCGGCGGCGACGGACCCGACCAGCTCGACGGCCGCCTCCGCGACCCGGGACTGCGCCTCGGCGGAGAACGTCCGCACGGTCGCCTCGAAGCGGGCGGTCTCGGGGATCACGTTGCGCCGCGTGCCGGCCCGGAAGAGCCCGACGGTGATCACCACCGGGTCGAACACGTCGAAGCGGCGGGTCACCATGGTCTGCAGGGCCGTGACCATCTCGCAGGCCGCCGGAACGGGGTCCTTCGCCCGGTGCGGCGCCGAGCCGTGTCCGCCCGCGCCGTGGACGGTGACGTGCAGCGAGGCCGACGCGGCCATCATCGGGCCGCGCCGGGCGGTGAACTCCCCGTGCGGCATCGTCGCCACCACGTGCACGCCGTAGGCGGCGGCAGGGCGTCGGCCGGCCGCGTCCAGCACGCCCTCGGCGAGCATGGCCCCGGCGCCGTCCCAACCCTCCTCCCCCGGCTGGAACATGAAGACAACGTCGCCCTGGAGGCGCTCGCGCCGCGCGGCCAGCAGGTGCGCGGCACCGGCCAGCATCGCCGTGTGCAGGTCGTGTCCGCAGGCGTGCATGGCACCGTTCCCGGCGGCGAACGGCACCGGGGCCTTCTCGGCGACCGGCAGGGCGTCCATGTCGCCGCGCAGCAGCACCGTCGGCCCCGGGCGGGCGCCGCGCAGCACCGCCGTGACCGAAGTCAGCGCGCCGCCGAGGCCGATCTCCAGCGGCAGCCCGTCGAGCGCCGCCAGCACGCGCTCCTGGGTGCGCGGCAGGTCGAGGCCCACCTCGGGGAGGCGGTGCAGGTCGTGGCGGAGCCGGACCAGGTCCGGGGCCAGCGCGAGCGCGTCGTCGTACAGGGAGTCGTGCGGGGCCACGGGTACCTCCGAAGCGAGTCCGAGTCCGGGTCGTGCGGCGGGGAGCATACCCACCCCACGCCCGGCCGACGACCCGTCGGCGCAGGAAGACCGGATCCTCCAGGCTCTTCGCCGCGCGCCGATGAGTTCCGGCGCCGCGACCGGTCCAACCTGACGGGACGACCGACACCGAGTTCGTAGGGAGCACCTCATGAGGAAGATCACCGCCGGCCTGTTCATCGCCGCCGACGGCGTCGTGGAAGCGCCGGACCAGTGGCACTTCCCGTACTACAACGAGGAGCTGGGCGCGGCCGTCAACGCCCGGCTCGGCTCGGCGGACACCCTCCTGTTCGGCCGCGCCACCTACGAGAACTTCGCCGGGGCGTGGCCCTCCCGGGAGAGCGGCCCGGTCGACGCGGGCGACGTCGCGGCGGCGGTCGCCGAGGTGTCCCAGCTGTCCCGGATGGCCAAGGCGCTCGGCGACGCCCGCAAGCTCGTGGTGTCGCACTCCCCGCTGACGTTCACCTGGCGCAACTCCGAGCAGCTGCGGGGCGACCTCGTCGAGGCCGTCACCGAGCTGAAGAGCGGGCCCGGCGGTGCCGTCGCGATGTCCGGCTCGGTCTCTGTCGTCCGCCAACTGCTGGCCGCCCGGCTCCTCGACGAGCTCCACCTGTTCGTCCACCCGATCGCGGTCGGCCACGGGCAGCGCCTGTTCGCCGACTCCGCCACGCCGCTCCCGCTCACGCTGCTGAGCTGCGAGGCCTTCCGGACGGGCGTCCTGCACGTCGTCTACGGCCCCGCCGAGGAGGCGTAGCCGCCGGTCCCGTCCGCCTCCCCGCACGCAGGAAGTCGGCCCTGTCGACTTCCTGCGCGGGGGCGTGACGCGGTGGCGTGAAGTGGTGGCATGAAGTGGTGGCGTCAAGGACCCGTCAGCAGCGCATCAGTGCTTCGTCAGGGCGGGTGAAGGCGCTTGCCCCGGGCCGTCCCCCGGGCTTTGATGATGGGCATGCACCGCTCGACACGCCACCACGACCGCCCGCCGCATAGTCGGCCGCGGATCGTCGCTGTCGCCGTCGCGGTCGCCACCACCGTCCGGTAACACCGAGCGCTACCCCGCTCGGCGCCGGCCGCGTGCGCACGGGCTTCTCGCCGCTTCGTCCGGCCCGGCCCCTGCGCCGATCCCTGCCGTGGGGGCCCCCGCCCCGCCGCGCCCCCGGCCGGGGGCGGGCGCCCCCGACAACACGAGGGCGCGGCCGCACTCAAAACCGCGCCCACCCCATCGCCCC
>NZ_JBHWGV010000114.1:18641-28776 GCF_042732955.1 Kitasatospora sp. NPDC059747
AAAAACAACATATTTCCGACGCCCGCTAATTATTTGAATAACACACCGCCCCCGGCCCCTAACCCTCCCGCCCCCCCCCCGCCCCGTCGGCTCCGAGGCCGGGGGACGGACGCGCGAAACATCTCTCGGACGCGCGAAGCATCTCTCCGCGCATCACCTCTTCCCGCTCATCGCCTCTCTCCGCGCATCACTTCTCTCCGCGCCGACGGCACCGGGGAGATGCGGCCACGCGCCGCGCCTCCTTCGCACCCCGTCGGCGCCCTCCACCCTGGATGGGTCATGTCCGTCTCTGTTCTGTCCGCCCGCACCGCCCTCGTCACCGGCGCGTCCTCCGGCATCGGCTGGGAGACCGCCCGGCTCCTCGCCGGCCTCGGCGCCACCGTCCTGGTGCACGCCCGGACCACCGCCGAGGCGGAGGCGGCCGTCGCCCGGCTGGTCGCCGACGGCGCCCGGCGGGACCAACTCGTCGAGCTGGCAGCCGACTTCACCCGCCTGTCGGAGGTGGCGGTGCTGGCCGGGACGGTCGTCAAGCACTACCCGGCACTGGACCTGCTGGTCAACAACGCCGCCGTGATGGCCCCCGAGCGCTGCACTCTCACCGACGACGGCAACGAGGTCTCGCTCCAGGTGAACTTCCTCGCCGGCCACCTCCTCGCCAAGCTCCTGCGCGCCCCGCTAACGGCGGCCGACGGCGCCCGCATCGTCAACGTCTCCTCCGCCCTGCACCGCACCGCGTCGATGAACTGGTCCGACCCGCACCGCGTCAAGAAGTACTCGCGCGTCGCCGCGTACGCGCAGTCGCAGCTCGCGCTCACCATGGACACCGCCGAGATGGCCCCGGACGGCTCCGGCATCACCGCCGTCAGCGTCAACCCTGGCCAGTGCGAGACCGCCCTGCTCCCCCTGTACGGACGCGTCGGCGCCCCGGCGGCCGAGGGCGCGGCGGCCGTCGTCCGGGTGTGCCTGCCGGACTTCCCGGTCGTCAACGGCGCCTACTACGAAGGCGGTTCGGTCGCGGCCACCGCCCAGGCGGCGCAGGAGGAGCGTTCGAAGAAGCGGCTCGCCAAGCTCGCCGACCAGCTGGTCGGCCAGGCGGCCTGAACCCCGCCGGCCCGAACTCCGCCCACCCGAAGAACGGAAGAAGATCCCCGATGTCCAAGCGCGCCCGCAAGAAGAAGGCCCGGCGGAAGAAGAAGGCCAACCACGGCCGCAAGCCCGCGTAGACCCATCCGGCGCCGCGTGCCACCGGCACCGGATGAGACCTCCGGCCCCCGGGGCTCCGCCGTCCACTGGAGAGGACGACGGAGCCCACGGGGGCCGAGGTGCGCCCGGCCCTCATCGGATCCGACGAGGCGGGTCACAGCGACACCCGCACGCTCCGCCGTTCGGACCTCGGCGAGCGGAGGGCGGCGTGGAGACGCGGAGGAGGCCGTCCCGTGCGCCGAAGCGGACCGGTGTTGATCACCGTGCACCGCACGTCCTACGCTTCCCGGGTCCGCCCCGCCCCGCAGCCGCGAGGGCGGCGCGGCCTTCTCGGGGGAGAAACGCAGATGGCAGACGTACCCGCCACGCCGCAGGACACCGTGCCGCAGGACGCGGTCCCGCGGGAGGCCGTCCCGCAAGCGACGGTCCCGCAGGACGCCGTGCCGGTGCCCGCCGCGCGCGAACGCGAGGCGCGAACGCCCAGGCCGTCCGATCGCTTCGCCGGGCTCAGGGACTGGTGGCAGGACGGGAGCGCCGAGTCCTCCCCGGTGAAGTCCTCGATCAACGGGGTGATCCTCGGCTTCTACCTCGCGCTGATCGTCGGCGCCCGAGTCACCGGCCACCGACGCGACGCCCTGGCCCTGATAGGGGCCGGATTCATCCTGTGCATATTCGTGCTGGCCTGCCTGTGGTGGACCCTCGAACGCCCGCGGGCCGGCCTGACCGCCATGCTCGCCGGCGCGCTGGTGGCCACGGGGGTCGTCCTGGCCTGGGGCTGAGCCGTACCGGGCCAGGAGCCGCGCGACCGGCGCTCTCGGACGACACGCGGTGCCCGTCGCCGGAACCCTCCGTACACGGCCGCCCCTGGCCGGCGCCGTCCCCGGCCCGTGCCCTTGAAGGCGGCACCCGGCTGTGCGTGACTGGGAGGAGCAACATCCGCCCGCACGACGGCGAGGTGCCCCGGATGGGATTCATCGGCACGGTGGGGCTGGTCCTCCACCCCGAGCGCACGTGCGCGCCGACCGTGGACACCGTCCTCCGGTGGAGCCGGGGGCACGGCGCCAAGGTCCTGGGCCTGGCGGCCGAGGTGACGCGGATCGGCTGCGAGGCCGTACCGGTCGAGGCGGAGGAGATGACCGCGAGCGCCGACCTGCTGATCAGCCTGGGCGGGGACGGCACCATGCTGCGCGCCATGCGGATGGTGTCCGGCGGCCACGCCCCCGTGCTCGGCGTCAACGTCGGGCGCCTGGGGTTCCTCGCCGAGGTCGACGTGCCGGACCTCCCGGCCGCGCTCGACGCGATCGACGACCACCGCTTCACCGTGGAGACCCGCTCCGGCGTGCACGCCCGCTTCGGCTCCACCTGGCACACGGCGCTCAACGACGTCGTGCTGGTGCGCAGCCCGGGGCACCGGACCGCGGCCGTCGCCGTGCGGGTGCAGGACCAGCCGTTCGTGTCCTACACCGCCGACGCCGTCGTCGTCGCCACCCCGACCGGGTCGACCGCCTACAGCTTCTCGGCCGGCGGTCCGATCGTCTCGCCCAACGCCGAGGGCCTGCTGATCACGCCGGTGGCCCCGCACGCCGCGTTCAACCGCTCGGTGTTCCTCTCCAGCGGTGAGCGGCTCGCGCTGGAGGTGCTGCCGCACAGCGGCGGCCTCGCCGTCGAGGCCGACGGCCTGCTGGCCGGCCACGTGTCCCCCGGTGACGTCGTCGAGGTGACCATGCTGCCCGACGCCGCCCGCGTCGTCCGGCTCGGCCGCACCACCTTCTACCAGCGCGCCCAGCGCAAGCTCCGCCTCACCGGTTCGGCGGAGCCTGCCTGAGCCTCATCACGGCTCCGCCGAGCGGATGTCTCATCGCTGCGAGCGGCCCTGCGAACGACCCTGTGAACGCCTCGGCGCACGGCCCTGCGAACGACCCTGCGAACGGGCCGGTTCCCGTTCGGCGGTCCGGTGGCGGCGGCGGACATGGTGGGCGACGACGACCGCGAGACCGGTGAGCGCGGCCAGCACGTGTCCGACCGCTGCCACGTCCCCGTCGGGCAGGCCGTCGAGCAGTTCGGGCGCCGACGCCACCAGCAGGGCCGACCACACCACCCGCCACCACACCCTGCGGGCGCACCCCGCCGCGATGACCATCGCCGCGACCACGACGAACGACGGGCCGGTGTCCAGCTCGAACGCGGCGTCGGGCAGCAGGCCGCCGTGCCGGATGCGCCACCAGACCATCCCCTCGGTCACGGCCGTCGCCCCCGCGTGGGCCAGCGCGAGCACCAGCACCGCACGCAACCGGCCGAGGACCGCCACCACGGTGAACCCCGACAGCGCGAGCAGCGGCCACGCCCACCCGTCACCCTGGGGCACGAACGCGGACGCCACCAGCGCCTCGACGGGGTGACCGGCCGGCCAGGGCCGCAGGTTGGCCAGATCGGTCGAGGCCCACGCGCGAAGCTGCTCCGCGTCGTCGACGGGCAGCGCGTGCGTGACCGTCACCCCGACGGCCAGCAGGGCCGCGTACCACGCGGCGGGGTTGCGGACGAGTCGGCGCGCAGCGGGCAAGGAGGCTCTCCAGGGTTCTCGGCGGGCTCCGACGTAGCGTACGGCCCGCGCGACGTCGCACCGACGTCCGGCCCCGCCGGCATCCCGGGCTCATCCCGGGCTCATGCCGGGCCCATCCCGATCATCCGGCCCACCGGGATGATCGTGCCCATGTCCTGGTCAAACACGGTGCGGTTGTGGGCTTTGCCGCTCTTGGTGGCGGGGCAGAACGTACTCGGACAACCCGCCGGCCGGCCGTCCGCCGAGCCCATCGCCCTCACCCCCACCCCCACTCCCGCTCTCACCCCCACACACCCAAGGGAGCCACCTCGTGACCTGGGGAGTCGACTACCCCTGGACCCACCCGACGGCCGCCGCCCTCCAGGCCTCCGGCGCGGCCTTCGCCATGCGGTACCTCAGCACCGACGCGTCGAAGAACCTCACCCGCGCGGAGGCCGACGACCTGGCCGCGCACGGCATCTGGTGCGGCGTCGTGTGGGAGACCACCGAAGGCCGGGCCCTCGCCGGGCAGGCCGCCGGAGCCGCCGATGCCCGAACGGCCGCGGCACAGGCCGCCGCCTGCGGCATGCCCCCGGACCGGCCGATCTACTTCGCCGTCGACACCGACACCGACTGGCCGAGCGTCCGGCCGTACTTCACGGGCGCCGCCGGCGTCCTCGGCGCGGCGCGAACGGGCGTCTACGGCGGACTGCACGTGGTCCGGGGCGCCGCCGCCTCCGGGCTCGTCACCTGGTACTGGCAGACCTCCGCGTGGTCCGGCGGCGTCTGGGACCCGGACGCACACCTCCGGCAGGGCGGAGCGGTCACCATCGGCGGCGTCGACTGCGACCGCAACACCGCCACCACCACCGACTACGGGCAGTGGATGCCCGACCGCTCCCCGCAGGAGGACGACGTGCCGTACACCGAGGACCAGCTCCGCGCGATGATCCGCGAGGAGACCGTCAACGCGGTCAGCAGCCAGCCCGTCCGGGACTCCATCGCCTACGCCGTCCACTACGCCGACGACAATCCGGACGGCATCCGCACCCTCGTCCGGGGGCTGCCGCAGCAGGTCTGGCAGCACGGCCTGCCGAACGTGACCGCCGACTGGCAGCAGCGGACCGGCGCCGACGCGGTCGTCCCGGCGATGTGGCTGCTCGCCGCCAACAACCCGATCCAGTACCAACTCGCCGTGGCGAAGGCCCAGATCGCGGCACAGGCGGCGGTCATGCAGACGCTGCTCTCCCACGCCGACGGCATCGACACCGCCACGGTCACCGCCGCCATCGAGGCCGCCGTGGCCAAGGCCCTCGCGTCCGGCGTCGAGATGCACGTCACGACCGGCCCGACCGACCCGACCGTGTCCGCAGTGCCCGCGGTGTCCACGGTGCCCGCCCCCACCACCCCGACCACCTGAGGGAGAACCGGTGCCCGACTCCGTCCGCCGCACGATCCGCACGATCCTCCAGCTCGTCCTCGGCCTCGCCGCCGCGCTGCCCGCCCTCGTGCACACCACGAACCTGCCGTCCACCCTCCCCGGTCTCGGCGTCGCGCTCGCCGTCGCCGCGGCCATCACGCGGATCATGGCGATGCCCGCCGTGGACGCCCTGCTGCCGGGCTGGCTCAGGATGACGCCGCCCACCACGCCGGCCACCACGGACTCCGCCGACGCGACGCCGCCCACCACGGCGACCACCACGCAGGCGGGCACACCGGAACCGTCGTGACCGATCCGCCCCCGCCCCTACCGGGCGGGGGCATTCACGACAAGTGCTCGATCACCGGGCGACGACGCCTCGGCCGCCTCCTGCCCGAGCGAGGCGGTGGTGAGCCCGGTTCCCGGCCCGTAGCGCACCAGGCCGACGACCTGGCCGACCGTCACCAGGAGGACCCCGCCGACGACCAACGCCTGCACCCCCGTTCCCCACCCGGCCTGCCCCATCGCCACGTGCGCGAGCTGGAGGACCAGCAGCCCCCGGCCGATCACCGCCGCACCCGCGATGAGCGCCTCCTCCCGCCGGTGCCCGACCTCGTTCGCCAGCGCGCGGAGGATGAGCAGCACGGCGGCGAGGCACACGCCGTACGAGGCCACGAACGCCGGCGTGGGCCGGGGCGTGGCGGCCAGGATGACGCACGTGCCGATCACCCAGCAGCAGGCGCTGAACAGACAGGTGGCGCGGCGCCCGTGCCGCACGAGGAACGTCCGCTTGCCGAAGAGGGCGTCGCCCCGGACGTCACGGAAGTCCTTGAGCAGGATCCGGCCCACGAACCCGATGTAGAGGCCGCCCAGCATCATCAGGTCACGAGGGCCGACGGCGGCACCGGTGGCGGTGAGGCCGAGCAGGTACGGCAGCGCGACGTAGCAGGCCGGCAGGGCCAGCGCCGCGACGGCACCCCGGTCGGCCAGCCGCACCGGGCGCAGCGAGTACCCGGCGCTCAGCGCGAGGGCCGCGACCATCAACACCCCCGGCCGGAGCCCGAGGAGGGAAGCCGATCCGAGCGCGACGACGGCGGACACCGCGGCCGTCACGACGAGGTTCCGGCTCCCCGCCGCGGCCGTGACCAGCGGCCGACTCCAGTGCCCCGGCAGGTTGACCCGGTCGATCGCCTCGTCGGAGAGGTCGTTGACGCAGACCGAGCAGAGCAGGAACGCCACGACCGGCACGACGCACTCGGCGAACAGGAGCCGGTCCTCCGCGTGCCCCGCCTGGGCGAGCCCGAGCGCCGTGTAGAGGGCGAAGAGCAGCGCGACGGCGGGACGGCCGAGCGCGACGAGGACCCGAACGCGGACGGCCAGGCGCCGCACTCCCTGTCCGCCCCTCACTTGTTCGGCACCAGTCGGACCGAACCGGTGAACAACAGCACCATCCCCCCGAGGACCGCCAGCCCGGCGAGGGCCAGCACGGCGGCCAGGGCGCACCCGATGAACTCGATGCACGACATGGGCCGCTTCCCGGGCACAGATCCGCGCCGTGCGGACCGGCGGTGCGGTTCGTCGGGCGACGACCAGAGTGCTCCCATGCGTCATTCCCCTTTGCAGCAACAGTCGTTGATCCTGCAGGCCGTCCGCCATCGTCCGCCGCCGCACGCGGGTTCCGCCTGAGTACGGATACTCAGTCACCTCCCCGCCGATCGGCGGGGAGGTGCTGGGTTCCCTCACTCAGGGGCAGGTCAGAGGACCCCACTACGATGCAATCGCGAAGGTCATGACGACCTTTGATCGATCGACTGAAGAGGGACAATGGGAGACAACTCGGAAGACACGTGGGACGACCTGCGTCGGCATAGGGAAGCCATCACAGCACTGGGTGAAGCCATCCCCGACAGCGTGTTCGCGGCGATGGCAAAAGACATTCGCCCGTCGTCTCTGCCCGAGGACCTGCGCAACGCCCCGCTGATCATCGACACCGACATCGGCGGGGACCCCGACGACGCCCTGGCCGTCGCCGCCGCTGCGCGGTACACGAGTGACCTCAAGCTCGTCATCACCGGCGACGAGTCCCAGGGCCGACGCGCACGCTTCGCCCGCCACCTGCTGGACCTGATGGACCGCCCCGACGTGGCGACGGTGGCCGGCGCCGAGCTCTCCGACACGCCGTACTTCGTCATCGAGCACCTCGTGCCGCAGGACGTCCCGGCGCAGCGGACCGACATCGTCGCCGCCGTCCGCGAGGTCCTGGCGTCAACGGACGGCCCGGTGCGGTGGGTCGGCATGGCCCCGCTGTCGAACCTCGCCCACGTCCTCGCCGAGGCACCCGAGGCGGCTACCCGGCTCCGGGTGACGCAGATGGGCGGCGCCCTGCGGTACCGCAACCCGGAGATCGCCGAACACAACGTCCGCCTGGACGTCCCGGCCGCCCACCGCGTGCTCAAGGCGGTCGCTGTAGGACACCTACGGAAGCCGGAGTTCATTGCGTCAGAGGTAACCTTCACGCCGAAAATCGAGGTCACGGCGGAAAGCCCGCTGTACGAATGGCTGGCAGCCCCCCACGCGCCTCAGTGGGCCGCGCTCCTCGCCGCCCACCTGGACGCGTGGTTCACACGCTTCCACCCCGGCAGCATGCAGCACGACGCCCTCACTCTGACAGCCGCCCTCAGGCTCCCATTCGTCGATTCGGCCACCATCGGCATCTCGATGGACGAGATCGGACGAACCACCAGGAGTGACGACGGCGTCCGGATCCGGTGGAGCTTCGACGCCGACTACGACGCATTCATGACCTGGCTCACCAAAACACTGACGGAGCGCCTGCCCTCCACCCGCGCTGAAAGCGAGCAAGGTTGATAGAGCGGGAGCACCCAACCATCACGGCGTTGATGGACAACTACCAGCTCACGCCCGCTGGTAGACGAGCCGTCACGGAGGCTTACGACGTCTTCCGTCGCTTCCACGGGCCGTTCATCACCTCCATCGCGGCCGAGATGCTTCCCGATCTCAAAGCGGATGCCGAACAAGGACGCCTCGTCGTCTTTCTCGGACGGGATGGACACAGCTTCGCCGCCGCCACACGTGCGCTGGATCCGGAATTCTTCGCAAGAAGCTGCCGCGAGGTCGTGCTATCGCGCGTCATAGCAGAGGCCGCGCTTCAGGATCTCGAGCAGAACAGGGGAAAGCAGTTCCCCGACATCGAAGGGTTCCGGGGAACACGTGACCGGGTGGCTCCCGACAGCGTCCTCGGAGCCCACCGCGCCCTGACGGACTATCTCGACGACGAGAACGTACCCGTCGGCATACCCGGCAGCCGTCTGACACTCGTCGACAGCAGCTACAAGGGTACGGTGCAGGAACTCCTGGCCGCCGCTTACCCGCGGACCGACTTCGAGGGTCGCTACGCCTTCTTCGGAGCCGCTCCGGATGATCCGAATCCCGATCGCAAGATCGGCTACGTCGTCCACCTGAAGGCCGAACAGACCGGTGAGGGCAAGGGGTACCCCTTCGACGACCTCCATCCCAACCAGGGGTGGACGTTCGCCAGCAAGGAACCCATCAACGTCATCGAGCACACTCTCCACAGCCCGATGGACACTCCGCGCAGCGTGACCGTCGACGGTCCCCAGCAGCGGCGTCAGCGGGACATCCCGGATGCGCTCCGCGGCTTCAATCCGTCGCTTGTCCCGGAACGGTTCCGGGATCCGCTGACGCGCGAGGCAATCAAGGCTGCAGCGCTGGTCGCCGTGTACGACGCCGCAGCGGAGCGCGCCGCCCTCGGCCCCAAGGATGCCACCTGGCTGGCCGAACGGATGCGGGAGCGGGCGCAGTTCACCGACGCCGTACGGCAGTGGGTCGACCGCAGCCCCGAGGTCGACCCGCAGCTGAAGACCGTACTCGACAGCGTCGTACGCCGCGTCGACCACCCGGTCTACAGCGAGTTGCGGGACCACCTCGCAGAACAGGGGATCTCGGAGGAGCAAGCCGCCCAGGCCTGGTCCCGGATGGAGCAGTTCCCCGACCGGGCGAGCCGGGCCGACTTCGTCCGCGCCTCGACTCGACCGCTGCCCTACGGGGACGTGCCGGACGCCGACCTCGGTGCGGCGCTCGGCCGGGCTGTCGGGGAGGCGGAGGGCGCCCGGCAGCAGGCCGTGGCGGCCGAGGGGCGGGTCGGGGAGATCGCGGCCGCGCTCGCGCCGGGTGGTGAGGTGGAGCAGCGGGTTGCCGCCCGTGCGGGGCAGGTGGAGGCGATCTTGCAGAGCCGGACGGACGCGGCCCGTGTCGACCGGTTGGCCGGGGACCTCGACCGGGCCAGGCAGCAGGCCGGGGCCGTGGAGGAGCGGTTGGCGGAGCGGGGCGGGTTCGGGAGGCCCGCCGTTCGCGGAGCCGACCGTGAGGCCCTCGAGCAGCAGCTCGCGCAGCTCGGCGTGGCCGTGCAGACCGGGGATCAGCGCCTCGCCGCCGCGCGGGAGCAGCTGCAGGTGAGCGTGCGTGCGGCCGGGGACGCCTCGGAGCACGACGCCGTACTGGCGGCCTGGCAGCAGGCCGGTGGCAATCCGGCCGAGGTGCTGGCTCGCACGACCGCAGCGCGCGAGCGCGGCCTGGAGTCGGCCCGCTCACAGGCGCAGGAGGCGCACCAGCGGGCAGCCGGGCTGGAGACCGCCGTCGGGCAGATCCAGCAGGAGCTGTCCAGGCGTGCCGCTCAGCCGCCCGCGCAGCGCCTCGCCGAGGATGCCCAGCGGGTCCAAGCAGCCCAACGGGCGGCGGTGCCGCACCAGCAGGTGCAGCAGCCCGCACCGGTGCAGAGCCACTCCCAGCACCGGAGCGGATCCGCCCGGTAGGGCCGAATGCGCCTCGCCCCCACCGGTCGATTCGGGGGGGGCGGGGGGCGAACGGTGTGCGGTGTGGGCGGGCCGCGCCCCCGGGGTGGGCGGGGGGGGCGGGGGGGCGCGGGGGGGGCC
>NZ_JBHWGV010000115.1:0-28621 GCF_042732955.1 Kitasatospora sp. NPDC059747
GCCGCGGTGCCCGGAAGCACCGCGGCCGCCCCGGACGGTCGTCACAGCTCCCACACGACGGGGAGCCCGGCCGCGCCGCCCGCCTCGGAGTAGTCGTGGACGACGTCGAGGAGCTCGGCCATCCGCGCCTGCCAGGCGATGTTGACCGGGAGGTGCTCCAGCTCGGCGAGCAGCCGGGCGTAGTCCTCGCACTCCAGCAGGTGGAACAGCTCGGACCCGCTGCGCCAGATGGTCCAGGAGGTCACGCCGGCGGCCCTGATGGCGTCGGTGAGTTCGGCTGGTACCTCGCGGTGCGCGGCCTCGTACTCCTCGATCCGGTCCTCGCGGACGCGGGTGTGCAGGGCGATCCTCATGACTGCTCCGGGTGTTCGGGGTGGGGCGGGCCGGTGGTGCCGGCGGGCTCGACGATGATCACGTCCAGGGTCCGGGGCCCGTGCACGCCCTCGACCCGGGTGAGTTCGATGTCGCTGGTCGCGGAGGGGCCGGAGACGAAGGTCAACGGCAGGCGCGGGTCCAGGCGCGCCAGCGCCGCGGGGACGTCGTCGACGATCTGCTCGGCGCGGACGACGCACAGGTGGTAGTCGGGGACGAGGGTGAGCGCGCGCCTGCCCTGGCCCGGCCCGGTGTCCAGGACGATGGTGCCGGTGACGGCGATCCCGACGGCCGCGAGGGTGACGGCGCCGTCCAGGGCGTCCAGGGCGGGGACGTCGAGGGGCTCCCGGTGCCATTCCCGGTTCCCGGGCGGCAGGAGCTCGTCGGGGAAGCCGTCGGGCACCGCCAGGCGCGTCGCTCCGCGTGCGGTGAGGGCGGCGGCGATGGCCCCCGGCAGGCCGGCCGGGTCGGTCCGGGTGACGGTGGCCCGGTAGTCGGCGACCCGCTCGGCGAACAGCGCCGTGAGGTCCTCGCCGGGGGCGGTGTGGCCGTGCCGGTAGTCACGGGGGACGGGGACGTCGTCCGGGCCTTCGTCGGCGGGGACGTCCGCGAGGGCGGCGCGGATCCGGGCGAGGACGGCCTCGCGGGTGCTCGTCACTTTCCCTCCCGGTTCTTGCGCCACCAGGCGCGGAACGACTCCGCGGGCGGCGCCGGGGTGTCCCGGTCGGCGGACCAGGCGCCCAGGGGGCCGGGGCCGGGCAGCCGGCCGATCCGTCCGTTCCGGGCGAGGGCCCGGCCGCCGAGCGAGGCCGCCTTCTGGGCGGCGGTCAGCAGCGCGGGGGAGTCGAGGACGGTGGCGGCCGCCTTCATCGCGAGTGCCTCCGCGCCGGGCAGGCGCCCGTTGCTCCGCTTGGCCCGGACCGCCGAGGCCCGCAGGTGGACCAGGAGCTTCGGAATGTCGATCTTCACCGGGCAGGCGTCGTAGCACGCCCCGCACAGGGTGGAGGCGAACGGCAGGCTGGCAGCGCTGCTTTGAGTGTCACTGCCGACGCCGACCAGCTGCGGGGTGAGGACGGCGCCGATCGGCCCCGGGTAGACCGAGCCGTAGGCGTGTCCGCCGGTGCGCTCGAAGACCGGGCAGACGTTGAGGCAGGCCGAGCAGCGGATGCAGGCCAGGGCCTGGCGGCCGACGGTGTCGGCGAGGGTGTCGGTGCGGCCGTTGTCGAGCAGCACGAGGTGGAACGCCGACGGGCCGTCGGACTCCGTCGTGCCGGTCCAGGTGGAGGTGTACGGGTTCATCCGCTCGCCGGTGGAGGAGCGGGGCAGCAGCTGGAGGAACACCTCCAGGTCGGTCCAGGTGGGCACGACCTTCTCGATGCCCATGACGGTGATCAGGGTCTCGGGCAGGGTCAGGCACATCCGGCCGTTGCCCTCGGACTCGACCACGACGACGGTGCCGGTGTCGGCGACGGCGAAGTTGGCGCCGGAGACGGCGACCTTCGCACGGAGGAACTTCTCCCGCAGGTGCCGGCGGGCGGCCTCGGCGAGCTCGGCGGGCTCGTCGGTGAGCCCCTCGGGGGCCGGTTGCCCCCACTCGCCCATCCGCTCGGTGAACAGGTCGCGGACCTCGGTGCGGTTGCGGTGGATCGCCGGGACCAGGATGTGGGAGGGGCGGTCGTCGCCGAGCTGGACGATCAGTTCGGCGAGGTCCGTCTCGTAGGCGGTGATGCCGGCCTCGGCGAGCGCCTCGTTGAGCCCGATCTCCTGGGTGGCCATCGACTTGACCTTCACGACCTCGCGCTCGCCGGTGGCGCGCACCAGCTCGGTGACGATGCGGTTGGCGTCGGCGGCGTCGGCGGCCCAGTGCACCGTCCCGCCCGCCGCGGTGACCGACTCCTCCAGCCGGACGAGGTGGTGGTCGAGGTGGCGCAGGGTCCGCGTCTTGACGGCGTCGGCGGCGTCGCGCAGCGCCTCCCAGTCGTCCAGCTCCGAGGCGACGGCGAGCCGCTTGTCGCGGATGACGGTCGTCGCCCGCTTCAGGTTGGCCCGCAGCCGAGTGTCGCCGAGGGCCTCGCGGGCGGCGTCGGGGAAGGACGGCGAGCCCAGCCAGACCACTCCGCGGTCGCCGGGGGCGGTCACGTTCTCACTCCTTCGGTGGCGGCGAGGATCTCGGCCAGGTGCATGGTCCGCACCGCCGCGCCCTGCCGGGACAGGCCGCCGCCGATGTGCATCAGACAGGAGTTGTCGGCCGTGCACAGGACTTCGGCGCCCGTCCCGAGGACGTCCTCGACCTTGTCGGCGAGCATCGCGGCGGAGGTCGCGGAGTTCTTGACGGCGAAGGTGCCGCCGAAGCCGCAGCACGATTCGGCGGTCGGGAGCTCGACCAGGTCGAGGTCCTCGACCGCCCGAAGCAGCCGCTGCGGGCGGTCGCCGAGGCGCAGTCCGCGCAGCGAGTGGCAGGTGGGGTGGTAGGTGACGCGGTGCGGGAAGCGGGCGCCGACGTCGGTGACGCCGAGGACGTCGGTCAGGAACTCGGTGAACTCGTGCACCCGGGGCGCCAGTTCGGCGACCTGCCGGCGCAGCCCCGGGGTTCCGTACTCCTCGGCGAGGACGGGGTGGTGGTCCCGGACCAGGCCGGCGCAGGAGGCGGACGGGGTGACGACGGCGTCGTACGCGCCGAAGGTGCGCGCGAACCGGGTCACCAGCGGCGCGGCCTCCGCCGGGTAGCCGGTGTTGACGTGCATCTGCCCGCAGCAGGTCTGTTCCATGGGGAACTCGACGGTGTGGCCGAGCCGTTCGAGGACGCTCACGACGGCCCGGCCGGTGCCGGGGAACATCGTGTCGTTGAAACACGTGATGAAGAGCGCGACGCGCATCAGCCGGTGCCCTCCGGGGTCGGTACGTCCGCGGGAAGCAGCCCGCGGTCCTTGAGTTCGGTCCAGAGCGCGGCGGGCACCGGGTGGCGCAGCATCGCGGCGGAGTCCCGGACTTCGGCAGCGCTGCGGGTGCCGACCAGGACGCTCGCCACGGCGGGGTGTCCGAACGGGAAGCGCAGTGCCGCTGCGCGCAGCGGCACGCCGTGCCGCTCGCAGACGGCCTTGAGGTCGAGCGCCCGGGTGAGGAGTTCCTCGGGCGCGGCGGCGTAGTCGAAGGTGGCGCCGGGGCGCGGGTCGGCGAGCAGGCCGGAGTTGAAGACGCCGCCGATGACGACGCCGACGCCGCGTTCGGCGGCGAGCGGCAGCAACTCGGTGAGCCCGCGCTGGTCGAGGAGGCTGTAGCGGCCGGCCAGGAGGACGGCGTCGAGGTCGGTCTCGCGGATGAAGCGGGCGAGGAGCTCGGCCTGGTTCATCCCGACCCCGATGGCGCCGACCATGCCCTCGTCGCGCAGCCGGGCCAGTTCGGGGTAGGCCTCGCCGAGCGCCTGCTCCGCGTGGTCGTCCGGGTCGTGGAGGTAGACGACGTCGATCCGGTCCAGGCCGAGCCGCTCCAGGCTGTCCTCGATCGACCGGCGGACGCCCACGGCGCTGAAGTCCCAGATCCGGCGGTGGGTGGCGGGGACGGCGAAGCCGTTGGCGAGGTCGTCGCCGGCCGGCGCCGGGGCCGGCCGCAGCAGGCGGCCGACCTTGGTGGACAGCGTGTACTCGTGCCGGGGGAACCCGGCCAGGGCCCGACCGAGCCGACGCTCGGACAGGCCCAGGCCGTAGTGCGGGGCGGTGTCGAAGTAGCGGACACCGGACTCCCAGGCGGCGGCGACGGCCGCTTCGGCGTCGGCGTCGGACACCGGTGTGAACAGGTTGCCGATGCCCGCGGCGCCGAAGGCGAGTTCGCCCACCTCCACGGCGCTGCGGCCCAGCGGCCGGGTGCGCGGGGTCACGGCCGCGGCTCCGGCCGCAGGCGCAGGCCCGCCATGCCGCCGTCGACCTGCAGGGCCGTGCCGGTGACGCTGCCGGCGGCCGGGGAGGCAAGGTAGGCGACGGCGGCGGCGACCTCCTCGGCGGTGACCAGGCGGCCGTGCGGCTGGCGGCGGTCGAGTGCCGCGCGCTCGGCGGCCGGGTCGTCCGCGGAGTCCAGCAGCCGTCCGACCCACGGGGTGTCCACGGTGCCGGGGTTGACGCAGTTGACCCGGATGCCCTCGCGGACGTGGTCGGCGGCCATGGCCAGGGTGAGCGAGAGCACGGCGCCCTTGCTGGCCGAGTAGAGCGCGCGCTGGGGCAGGCCGGCGGTGGCGGCGATGG
This sequence comes from Kitasatospora sp. NPDC059747, assembly GCF_042732955.1. Classification (NCBI taxonomy): domain Bacteria; kingdom Bacillati; phylum Actinomycetota; class Actinomycetes; order Kitasatosporales; family Streptomycetaceae; genus Kitasatospora; species Kitasatospora sp. NPDC059747. The sequence continues at coordinate 4,608 of NZ_JBHWGV010000115.1, forward strand.
AGCAGGTGTTCACCACCGCGGCCCGGGTCGAGCGGCGCAGGTGCGGAAGGGCGGCCCGGGTGGTGCGCACGACGCCGAGCAGGTTGACGTCGAGGACGCGGTGCCACTGCTCGTCGAGGTTGTCCTCCACGGTTCCGATCGCGCCGATGCCCGCGTTGTTGATCAGGATGTCGATCCCGCCGAGGGCCTCGGCCGCCGCCCGGACGCCGTCGCGCACGGAGGCGTCGTCGCTGACGTCGGCGGTGAAGCCCAGCAGCGGCTCCTTCACCCCCGACGGGTCGAGGTCGAGGACGGCCACGCGGGCGCCGCGCTCCGCGAGCAGGGACGCGGTGGCGAGGCCGATCCCGGAGGCGCCGCCGGTGACGAGCGCCGTCAGTCCGTCGAGTTCTGCGGTCGTCATGCGCTCGCCCCCTCCGTCTGCGTCAGTTCGGCGGCCCAGAACGTACCGCGCGGGTAGTGGTAGGTGTCCAGTGCGGACTGGTGCATGGCGGCGGAGAACCCGGGCGCGGTGGGCGCGCGGTAGTGGCCGTCGGTGATCACCACGGGGTCGAGGAAGTGCTCGTGGAGGTGGTCGACGAACTCGATGACGCGGTCCTCGGTGGTGCCGGTGAGTGCCACGTAGTCGAACATGGACAGGTGCTGGACGAGCTCGCACAGGCCCACGCCGCCGGCGTGCGGGCACACCGGGACGCCGAACTTCGCGGCCAGCAGGAGGATCGCGAGGTTCTCGTTGACGCCGCCGACCCGCGCGGAGTCCAGCTGGAGGACGTCGATCGCGTCGGCCTGGAGCAGCTGCTTGAACACGATGCGGTTCTGCACGTGCTCGCCGGTGGCGACCTTGACCGGGTGGACGCCGCGGCGGACGCTGGCGTGGCCGAGGACGTCGTCGGGGCTGGTGGGCTCCTCGATCCAGTACGGGTCGAACTCGGCGAGGGCGTTGGTCCACTCGATGGCCTCGCCGACGTTCCAGCGCTGGTTGGCGTCGATGGCCATCCGGATGTCGGGTCCGACGGCGGCGCGGGCGGCGCGGCAGCGGCGGATGTCGTCGGCGAGGTCGGCGCCGACCTTGAGCTTGATCTGGGTGAAGCCGTCGGCGATGGCCGCCTTGGCGAGGCGGGTGAGCTTCTCGTCGGAGTAGCCGAGCCAGCCGGGGGAGGTGGTGTAGGCGGGGTAGCCGCGCTCGAGGAGCCGGGCGGCGCGTTCGGCGGCGCCCTCCTTGCCCTTGGTCAGCAGCTCCAGGGCCTCGTCGGGGGTGATGGCGTCGGCGATGTAGCGGAAGTCGACCTGGGAGACGAGCCAGGCGGGGTCGGCGTCGGCGAGCAGCTGCCACAGCGGCTTGCCCTCCGCCTTGGCGGCGAGGTCCCAGACGGCGTTGACGACGGCGCCGATGGCCATGTGCATCACGCCCTTCTCGGGGCCGAGCCAGCGCAGCTGGCTGTCGCCGATCAGGTCGTGGTAGAGCGAGCCGGGGTCGGCGCAGAGCTCGGCGACCGGGCGCCCGAGGACGTGCGGGCGGAGCGCGTCGATGGCGGCCACCTGGACGTCGTTGCCGCGTCCGATGGTGAAGGTGAAGCCGTGGCCCTCGGGGCCGCCGTCGGAGGTCCGCAGGACGACGTAGGCGGCGGAGTAGTCGGGGTCGGGGTTCATCGCGTCGGACCCGTCCAGCTCCCGCGAGGTGGGGAAGCGGATGTCGTAGGTGTCGACGGCGGTGATCCGCGCAGTGGTTGCGGACAAGGGGTTGCCTTTCACGCGTTGATGAACGTCTGGCGCTGGGTGCCGAGGCCGTCGATGGACAGCTCGACGGTGTCGCCCGCGCGCAGGTAGGGGGTGCCGGGCAGGCCGAGGGCCACGCCGGCGGGGGTGCCGGTGTTGATGACGTCGCCGGGGTTGAGCACCATGTACTGGCTGAGGTACCAGACCAGGTAGGCGACGTCGAAGATCATGTTCTTGGTGCTGCCGTCCTGGCGCTGCTCGCCGTTGACGCTCAGCCGCAGCGCGAGGTCCTGCGGGTCGCCGGCCTCGTCCGGGGTGACCAGCCAGGGGCCGAGCGGGTTGAAGGTCTCGCAGGACTTGCCGATGTCCCACTGGGCGGAGAACTCCAGCTGGAACTCCCGCTCGGAGACGTCGTTGCTGGTCGCGTAGCCCGCGATGCACTGCGCCGCCTCGCCCGGGTCGGCGAGGTAGCGGGCCCGGCGGCCGATGACGACGGCGAGCTCGACCTCCCAGTCGGTCTTCAGCGAGCCGCGCGGGATCAGGACCTCGTCGAAGGGTCCGACGACCGTGGACGGGTCCTTCATGAAGACCACCGGCCGCTCGGGGACGGCGGCGCCGGTCTCCTCGGCGTGGTCGCGGTAGTTGAGGCCGATGCAGACCACCTTGCCGGGGCGGGCGACGGGGGCCGCGATCCGCAGGTCGGACGCGTCCACGACGGGCAGCGAACCCTCGGCCAGTGCGGCGCGGACCCGGCCGATCCCGCCCGAGGCGAGGAAGGCCCCGTCGATGTCCCCGGTCAGGCCCGCGAGGGCGTAGACCGTTCCGTCCTCGTCGCGGACGGCCGGCGTCTCCGCTCCCGGCTCGCCGACTCGCAGCAGCTTCATGGTGGCTCCCATCAACACATCGGATGTATCCGTGGTGTCACGACCATACGAGGCTGCCTCGGGCATCGCAAGGATTCCTCCGATGTTTGCTCGCGGGCTGCCCGGACTCGCCCTCAACTGTGCAGGTGAAACCGCGTAATTGGGCCCTGGTTGAGGTGCGGGAGGGGGTGCGGATCACGGTTGGGAATCATCCGAGGTTTCCTCTTGTCAGTCGGATTTCCGGCTCGTAAAGTCCTCGTCACCAGCAGCCATCCGATGACTGCCGCCGGATGCCCGGACGCCTCGCGATCCGCCCCCACCCGCGCCGCGGCGGCGCCGGCCTTCCCAGCCAAGGAGACCCAGCACCATGAAGCCTCGCTCCTCCAGAATCGCGGCTACGGCCGCCGCCGTGGCCCTCCTGGCGGGGTTCGCCACGGCCTGCAACCGCGGCAGCGACTCGACCTCCTCCGCCTCCGGCGGCGGCAAGCCCGCGATCGGCATCGACCTGCCCCGCGCGGACTCCGACTTCTGGAACTCCTACGCGCAGTACATCAAGCAGGGCGCCTCCTCCCAGGGCCTGAACACCCTGCCGGTGAGCAACTCGCAGAACGACGTGACCAAGCTGGTCGCCAACGTCCAGGTCTTCCAGAACACCGGGGCCAAGGCCGTCGTCATGGCCCCGCAGGACACCGGGGCGATCGCCTCCACCCTGGACCAGCTCTCCGCCAAGAAGATCCCGGTCGTCAGCATCGACACCCGGCCCGACAAGGGCAACGTCTACATGGTCGTGCGCGCCGACAACAAGGCCTACGGCACCAAGGCCTGTGAATTCCTCGGCAAGCAGCTCGGCGGCAAGGGCAAGGTCGCCGAACTCCAGGGCGCGCTCAGCTCCATCAACGGCCGCGACCGCTCCGAGGCCTTCGCCGCCTGCATGAAGGAGAAGTTCCCCGACATCCAGGTGATCGAGCTCGCCACCGACTGGAAGGGCGACGTCGCCTCCGCGAAGCTCCAGTCCACGCTTGCCGCCAACGCCGACCTCGGCGGGATCTACATGCAGGCCGGCGGCGTCTTCCTGCAGCCGACCCTCGCCCTGCTCCAGCAGAAGGACCTGCTCAAGCCGGCGGGCCGGCCGGGCCACATCGCCATCGTCTCCAACGACGGCATCCCGCAGGAGTTCGACGCCATCCGCAAGGGCGACATCGACGCCACCGTCTCCCAGCCCGCCGACCTGTACGCCAAGTACGCGCTCTTCTACGCGCAGGCGGGCGCCGAGGGCAAGACCTTCCAGCCCGGCGCGACCGACCACGACTCCACCATCATCCAGCTGCCCAACGGCCTGGAGGACCAGCTCCCCGCGCCCCTGGTCACCAAGGACAACGTCGACGACAAGGCCCTGTGGGGCAACAACGTCAGCAAGTGACCAAGCCCCCGCGGGCAGGCGGAGCACGGCACCCGGGCCGATGGCCCGCCCGCCCGCGGGACCCACGGAGAGGACACCCCGCCATGGCGGATCCCAGCCCCGTCCGGGGCCCCGTCGTCGAGGCCGACGGGATCAGCAAGCGCTTCGGCGCCACCGTCGCCCTCAGCGACGCCCGCATCTCGGTCGCCCCCGGTGAATCGCACGCCCTGGTCGGGCGCAACGGCGCGGGCAAATCCACCCTCGTCTCGATCCTCACCGGGCTGCAGAACCCCGACACCGGCACCCTGCGGTACAACGGCGAACCCGCCCCCGCCCCGGGCGACACCGACGCCTGGCGCTCGCGCGTCGCCTGCGTCTACCAGCGCTCCACGATCATCCCCGCGCTGACCGTCGCGGAGAACCTCTTCTTGGACCGGCAGAGCACCGGCGCGCTGCGCCCGATCAGCTGGAAGCGACTGCGGCACCGGGCGAGCGAGTTGCTCGCCGAGTACGGCGTGGACGTCGACCCGACGGCCCGCGCCGAGGACCTCACCGTCGAGCAGCGCCAGTTCGTCGAGATCGCCCGCGCACTGTCCTTCGGCGCCCGGTTCATCATCCTGGACGAGCCCACCGCCAAGCTCGACGCCCGCGGCATCGAGAAGCTCTTCGCCAAACTGCGCGGACTCCAGGAGCAGGGCGTCGCGTTCCTGTTCATCTCGCACCACCTGCAAGAGGTCTACGAGCTCTGCAGCACCGTCACGGTCTACCGCGACGCCCGGCACATCGTCACCGCCCCGGTCGCCGGCCTCGACCAGCACGCCCTGGTGGAAGCGATGACCGGCGAGTCCTCCCGCGGCGTGGAGCCCAGCTGGTCGGTGACCGGCCGAGCGCTCCCGGACGACGCGCCGCCGCTGCTCGGCGTCACGGGCCTGAGCCTGGCCGGCCACTACGGGGACGTCGACCTGACCGCCCGGCCCGGCGAGGTGGTCGGCCTGGCCGGCGCCGCCGCCAGCGGCAACGTCCAGCTCGGCGAGACCCTCGCGGGACTGCACCGGCCGGTCGCCGGGACCGTCACCGTCGCCGGACGACCGGTGCGCACCGGAAAGGTCCCCGCCGCGCTCGCCGCCGGCATCGGGTTCGTCCCCGAGGACCGGCACATCCAGGGACTGATCCCGCAGCGCAGCGTCGCCGAGAACGCGACCCTCACCGTCACCGACCAGCTCGGCCCGTACGGCACCGTCCTGCCCTCGCGCACGCGCGGCTTCGCCCAGCGCATGATCGGCGACCTCGACATCAAGACCCCCGGCCCCGGCACCCCGGTGTCCGCGCTGTCCGGAGGCAACCAGCAGAAGGTCGTCATCGCCCGCGCGCTGGCCACCGAGCCGCACGTCCTGGTCGCCATCCGCCCGACCAACGGCGTCGACATCAAGTCCAAGGAATCCCTGCTCGGCACCATCCGCCAGGTCGCCGACGACGGGAGGACCGCCCTGATCGTCTCCGACGAACTCGACGACCTGCGCGTCTGCGACCGCGTCCTGGCCATGTTCCAGGGGCGCGTGGTCGCCGAGTTCGAATCCGGCTGGAGCGACGAAGAACTGGTCGCGGCCATGGAGGGCATGTCCGGCCCGACCGACACGAAGGAAAGCAATGTCTCCCACCACTGAGCTCCCCGAGCTCCCCGGCGCGGCGGCCGACGCCCCCGCGGGCCGCCGCCTCGACCTCGCCCGCTACCGCGATCTGTCGCTCGTCCCGGTCCTGTTCGTGCTGGGCGTCATCGGCTTCATCGTGTCGCCGGCGTTCCTCACCTCCGACAACCTCCTGGGCGTCGGCCAGCAGGCCACCGAACTGAGCCTGCTGGTCCTCGCCGAGGCGCTCATCCTGATCGCCGGGCGGATGGACCTCTCCCTGGAATCCACCATCGGCGTCGCCCCGGTGATCGCCGTCTGGCTCGTCCTGCCCGACCACGGCGCCCGCTTCAACGGCCTCGGGCTCTTCCCCACCTGGACCGCCATCCCCCTGTGCCTGCTGGTCGGCGCCCTCATCGGCGCGATCAACGGCTTCCTCATCCTCAAGCTGCGCCTCAACGGCTTCATCGTCACCCTCGGCGCGCTCACGCTGCTCCGCGGCCTCCAAGTCGCCATCTCCCAGGGCCAGTCCATCGTCAACGTGCCGGACTCCTTCCGCTACCTCGGCAGCGCGAGCTGGCTCGGCGTCCCGGCCGCGATCTGGATCTGCGCCCTGCTCTTCCTGATCGGCGGCAGCGCCCTCGCCTGGCTGCGGCACGGCCGTGCGCTGTACGCGATCGGCGGAAACGCCGAGGCCGCCCGGGCCGCGGGCATCCGCGTCGACCGGATCACCTGGGCCGTGCTGATCCTCGGCGGCCTGCTCGCCGCCTTCGCCGGCGTCCTCTACACCGGCCACTACGGCTCGATCTCCGCCGATCAGGGCAACGGCTGGATCTTCCAGGTCTTCGCCGCCACCGTCATCGGGGGCGTCAGCCTCAACGGCGGCCGCGGCACGCTCTTCGGCGCCCTCACCGGTGTCCTGACGCTCCAGCTCGTGGTCAACGTCATGACCCTGGCCGGTGTCCCGCCCCTGTGGAACCAGTTCCTCAACGGCGCGATCATCATCATCGCGCTGATCATCTCCCGCTACGCCTCCGGCGAGAAGCAGGAGTAGTCCGAGGGCCGTCGCCCGACCGTGCCGGACCGTCCCGTCCGGCACGGCCGCGTCGTGGGCCGGCGGCGTCCGGGATCACGTCGGGCCGAGGCTCTGGGCGCACCAGATGGTCTTGCCGCTGGTGCTGTGCCGGGTGCCCCAGCCCTGGGTGAGCTGGGCGACGAGCATCAGGCCCCGGCCGCCCTCGTCGAAGGTGCGCGCCCGGCGCAGGTGCGGGGAGGTGTCACTGCCGTCGGAGACCTCGCAGATCAGCGAGGTGTTCCGGATCAGCCGCAGCCTGATGGGCGGTTGGCCGTACTTGATCGCGTTGGTGACGAGCTCGCTGACGACCAGTTCGGTGACGAACGCCGTCTCCTCCAGGCCCCAGACGGCCAGTTGGTCGGCGGCCAGCCGCCTGGCGTGCGCCACCTGCGCGAAGTCGGACTCGATGTCCCAGTCGGCGACGTGGTCGGGGTCCAGCGCGCGGGTGCGGGCGAGCAGCAGGGCCGCGTCGTCGGTGCGGTGCTCCGCCAGCATGGCCTTCATCGCCGTGTCGCAGAGCGCCTCCAGCGACGCGGCCGGCTCGCTGAGGACCCGGAGCAGATCGGCGGTCCCCTGCTCGGCGCCGCGCTCGCGGCTCTCCACCAGGCCGTCGGTGTAGAGGGCGAGCAGACTGCCTTCGGGCAGCTCGATCTCGATCGCCTCGAACGGCAGCCCACCGACGCCGAGCGGGGGCCCCGGCTGCGCTTCGACGGCGGTGCCGGTGCCGTCCGGCGAGACGACCAGGGGCAGCGGATGGCCCGCGCTCGCCATGGCGCAGCGGCGGGAGACCGGGTCGTACACGGCGTACAGGCAGGTGGCGCCGGTCTCGCCGGTCGGCTCGTAGCCGCCGTCGGGCCGGGGGTCGTCGGGGAGGTGGAGGACCAGGTCGTCCAGGTGGGTGAGCAACTCGTCGGGCGGCAGGTCCACGTCGGCCAGGGTGCGGACCGCCGTGCGCAGCCTTCCCATGCTGGCCGAGGCGTGCACGCCGTGGCCGACGACGTCGCCGACGACCAGGGCGACCCGGGCGCCGGACAGCGCGATGACGTCGAACCAGTCACCGCCCACGCCGGCGCCGGCTCCCGCGGGCAGGTAGCCGGAGGCCACGTCGATCGCTCCGTGGTACGGCAGCCGCTGGGGCAGCAGGCTGCGTTGCAGGGTCAGCGCGAGGGCGTGCTCGCGCGTGTACCGGCGGGCGTTGTCGATGGCGACGGCGGCCTTGGCGGCCAGTTCCTCGGCCAGGATCAGGTCGTCGGCGGTGAAGGCCTCGGGCCGGTCGCGGCGGGCGAAGGCGACGACGCCGAGCACGGCGCCGCGTGCCAGCAGCGGCACGGTGATCTTGCCGGTCAGCCCCTTCGCGGCGATGGACCGGTCGATCAGCGGGGTGCCCGGCGGCCAGTGGGCGGGATCGGCGGCGAGACCGGGGCCGAAGGCCCATTCGCCGCCCTGGTTGGGTTCGGCGGCGAGCTGCACCACGGACCTGCCGGCGGACATGCAGCGGGCGGCGACGGAACCGGGGGCGTAGCTGACCCGCGCGGACGGTCCGGGCGGCAGGTCGGGGTCCTCCTTCGCGCTGTGCCGGGCGGCGCGGCCGAGCGTGATGGTGCCGCCGGCGGCGACCGCGGCGGAGGCGGGCGGTTCCTCCCCGCGCAGCACCTCGTCGAAGAGGTCGACGGTGACGAGGTCGGCGAAGCCCGGCACCGGGGTCTCGGCCAGTTCCCGGGCGGTGCTGGTCACGTCCAGGGTCCGGCCGATGCCCCGGGTGGCCTCGTTGAGGATGAGCAGGCGCTGGCGGGCCCAGTACTCGGCGCTCATGTCGAAGCCCCAGTTGGCGACCGCGCGCACCGTGCCCCCGGCGTCCCGGACGGGCCAGATGCTGGTGGCCCAGGCGTTCGCGTAGGCGCTGCCCAGCGGTTTGAAGATCGTGATGAGCCGCGCGGGCACGCCCGTCCTGGCCACCTCGGAGAGCTTGTCGGTGTACGGGACGCCCTGCAGCTCGGGGAACAGCTCGCGGTACTTCTCACCGCGGATCTGCTCCTCCGTGTGCGCGATCACCCGGCACGCGGCGGCGTTCACCCACAGGAACCGCAGGTCGGGGTCGTAGACGCCGAGGGCGAAGGGGCACTGCTCGAAGGCCCGGTCGGCGATCACGGGGCGGCGCGCCCAGCGCTGCACGGTGACCACGCGGCCCACCGCCAGGCCGTCGGCGCCGCGCAGGGGGTGGGCCGTCACCACGGCGTCCACCGTGGAGCCGTCCCGGTGGCGTACGGCCATCAATCCCGTCGGGTCCGGGCCGTCACTCCCGGGGCTGTCATTCCCGGTGCTGCCATTCCCAGGGAAGCCCGGCGGGGGATCGACCAGGAAGTCCGCCACCGGGCGGCCGACGGTCTCCTCGGCCGTCCAGCCGAGTAGCAGGAGTGCGCCCTCGCTCCAGCCGCTCACCACGCCGTCCGGGTCGACCACGACAACGGCGGTGGGTGCGTCCTTCTCGCCAGTCGTCTCCACGCGCGCCTCCGTCCGGGCAGCCGTGCACGCCGGAGGGGGAATTCCGGCGCCACGCTCCAGCCTAGGTCCGGCCCCCGCCACGCGCTCTCCCACCGGCAGGGACGGGGAGCGGTCACGGCACGACGACCAGCTTCCCGCGGGTGCGGCCGGTGCGGCTGGCGTCGAAGGCCTCACCCGTCCGGTCCAACGGGAAGGTCCGGGCGACCTCCACCGTCAGGGCGCCGCGGTCGACGGCCGCGGCCAGTTCGGCGAGCTTCGCGCCGTCCGGGCGGACCCAGATCCAGTGGCCGCCGTGCTGCGACACCCCCGGGTCGGCGATGGAGACGTGCCGCCCGCCGTCGGCGAGCACGGCGAGGGTCGTCTCCAGCTGGCCGCCGACGAAGTCCGCGACGGCCGAGACACCGTCGGGCGCCAGCGCGCGCACCCGGTCGGTCAGGCCGTCCCCGTACGTCACCGGTTCGGCGCCGAGCCCGCGGAGATACGCGTGGTTGCGCTCCGAGGCGGTGCCGATCACCCGGGCCCCGCGGTCGCGGCCGAGCTGCACCGCGAGGCTGCCCACGCCGCCGGCCGCGCCGTGCACCAGGAGCACGTCCCCGGGCCCGACCGCGAGCCCTTCCAGGCAGCGCAGCGCGGTGAGTCCGGCCAACGGGAGCCCGGCCGCCTGCGCCCAGTCGAGCCCGGCCGGCTTGCGCGCCACCGCGGGCGCGGCGACCGCGACGTACTCCGCGAAGGTGCCGGCCTGGACCACGTCCTTGCGGGCGTAGGCCATCACCTCGTCCCCGGGCGCGAACTCGGGTGTGTCGGGGCCGGTCCGGGTGACCACGCCGGCCACGTCCCAGCCGGGGACGACGGGGAAGACGGTGTCCATCATGCCGTCCAGGCCGCCCGCCATGACCTTCCAGTCGACCGGGTTGACGGAGGCCGCCCGGACCTCGATCAGGACCTGGCCGGGACCGACCTTGGGGTCGGGCACCTCGCCGTACCGCAGCCGCGAGTTGTCCGGGGCGTACGAGTCGTAGGTCACCGCGCGCATGAACGGACCTCCAGGGAACCGGTGTTGCAGCCGGATGGGCAGGGCGCTGTGGGCCACGCTATGCCGGGGGCGGGCGGTCGGCATCCGGGGCGGGTGCCGAGCGCCGCCGAGGCCGACACGGGTGGCGTGCCGCTGCCGACTGCGGCCCGCCGTGGTTGCCGCCCCCCTGGGTGTGGTCGCCCGGACCGGAAAGGTTGCCGTCGTGGTCGATATCCTTTCGGAGGAGGTCGCCGTCGAAACTTTCCGTCAGCCCTCCGATCCTCGGCGTGGTCCGTCGGACCCGTCCGACGGACCGTCAACCGTTCGCGGCGGGGCGGTGCTGCTGCGCTCGACCAGGCTGGTGGCGAGGTCCACCCGCAGCGTGCCGGGCTGTACCCCGCGGGCCAGGTCGATCACCAGGCGCGTCGCCACCTCGGCCATCTCGGTCAGCGGCTGGCGCACGGTGGTCAGTGGCGGGCCGACCCAGCGGGCCAGCGGCAGGTCGTCGAAGCCGACCACGCTGAGGTCCTCCGGGATGCGCAGTCCCAGCTCGCGGGCGGCCTCGTACAGGCCGAGCGCCTGCAGGTCGTTGCCGGCGAACACGGCGGTCGGCCGGTCCGGCAGGCCGAGCAGCTCCAGGCCGAGCCGGCGGCCGGACTCGTGGTGGAAGTCGCCCTCGCGGACGAGCTGCGCGTCGTACGGGATGCCCGCCATGTCGAGCGCCGCCCGGTAGCCGTCGGCCCGGGCCCGGCTGCACATCATCCGGGCGGGGCCGCCGATCAGCCCGATCCGGCGGTGGCCGAGGTCGACCAGGTGGCGGGTGGCGGCCAGGCCGCCGTCCCAGTTGGTGGTGCCGACGGCGGGCACCTGCTGGCCCGGGTCGCCGGCCGGGTCCATGACCACGAACGGGATGTCCCGGCGGGCCAGTTGCTCCCGCAGGGAGCGGTCCAGGTCGGACAGCACCAGCACCACGCCGGTCGGGCGGCGGGCGAGCACCGCGTCCACCCACGACTGGCCGGGGCCGTGCCGCTCGGCGGCCTCGGAGAGCACGATGCTCAGGCCCTCCTCGCGCACCGCGTTCTCGACGCCGCGGATCACCTCCACCGCCCAGGCGCTCTCCAACTCGTGGAAGACCAGCTCCAGCAGCGGGGCCGCCTGGCGGTTGCCGCGTCGCCGCCGGTAGCCGTGCCGCTGCAGCAGCTCCTCCACCCGCTCCCGGGTGGCCGGGGCGACATCGGCGCGCCCGTTCAGGACTTTCGAAACTGTCGGCGCGGAGACCCCGGCCTCCTGCGCGATCTCGGCGAGCGTGGCCGCTCTGGTCACGAGTTCCTCCTGCACTGCCCCTGCCGGGCGAACTCCGTTGTCGGTGGCGGTACGGCCCGGCCGTGGCCGTGTCGTACCGCACGGATGCTAGCCCGCCGACCGGCCGATGCCGATCCCGTCGGCGCTCTTGACTGTCGGTCAGGTCGGTCCTAGGTTTCCCACAGCATTTCGGCAACTCACTCGAAACATTCGAACCAGAGGGCAGGATATGCGATCGAGAATCGCCGCGATCACCGCGGCCACCGCACTCGTGCTGGGCACGTCCGCCGCCTGCGGTTCGGGCGACACCTCCTCGGACGCCGGCGCCGGGACGATCCACGTGCTGGTCTACGGCGACGCCGCCAACAAGGTCGAGAAGCAGATCGTCGACACGTTCAACAAGACCTCCGGGGTCAAGGCGGTGCTCGACACCGTCCCCGGCGCGGACTACCAGCAGAAGCTCCAGACCGTCATCACCACGCCGCGGGCCCCGGACGTCTTCTTCAACTGGGGCGGCGGTTCCATCCAGCCGTTCGTCAAGGCCGGCCTGCTGCTCCCGCTGGACGACTTCATCGCCAAGGACCCGGGCCTGAAGGACAACTTCCTGTCCTCGGTGTTCAACTCGGCGGTGGTGGAGGGCAAACCGTACGGCGTGCCGATGCGCGGCACCCAGCCGGTGCTGCTGTTCCACAACAAGAAGGTGCTCGCGGACGCCGGGCTCACGCCGCCGAAGACGTGGGACGACCTGGTCGCCGCCGCCAGGACCTTGAAGGCCAGGGGCATCACCCCGATCGCGCTCGGCGGCGGCGACCAGTGGCCCACCCTGATGTGGTTCGAGTACCTCTACGACCGGATCGCCGGCCCCGGCCTGTTCCAGCGGGCGCTGGGCGGCGACCGGGAGGCCTGGGCGAGCGAGGACAGCCGCAAGGCGCTGGCCACCCTCAAGCAGTTGGTCGACGTGGGAGCGTTCGGGAGCAACTCCGACTCCGTGAAGTTCACCGACGGCGGCTCCCCGGCCCTGGTCGCCAAGGGCAAGGCCGCCTTCGAGCTGATGGGCTCCTGGTACTACTCCACGCAGCAGGACGCCAACCCGGACTTCGCGAAGTCCGGCCTCGGCTACACCGGCTTCCCGGCCGTGAGCGGCGGCAAGGGCGACCCGGCCGACGTCGTCGGCAACACCAACAACTTCTACTCCGTGCTGAAGAAGACCAAGCACCCGGAGGCCGCCGCGGCCTTCCTCAAGCTCATGTACTCCGACGAGTTCGTGAAGGCGCAACTGGCCATCGGCAACCTGCCGACCACCACCGGCACCGCCGGCTTCCTCGACCTCTCGGCCAGCCCCGCCTACTCCAAGGACCAGTACGAGCTGGTCAAGGCCGCCCCCTCGTTCCAGCTCTCTTGGGACCAGGCCTACCCGCCGAGCGCCATGACCCCGATGCACACCGCCGTGCAGCAGTTCTTCGACGGCAGGACCGACGCCGACGGCTTCATCAAGGCCATGCAGGCCTTGCCGGCCTCATGACGCGCGGTGCCGGCGCCGGCCCGGGGACGACCCGCCCGGGTGTCGTCTGGGCGGTGCCCGCGGCGGTGTTCTTCCTGTTGTTCGCGTTCACACCGATGGTGCTCGTCGCCGTGCTCTCCTTCACCAGCTGGGACGGCATCGGCGAGCCGCACTTCAACGGCCTGGACAACTGGCGCACCCTGCTCCACGACCCCGTGATGCTCCAGTCCGTCTGGACCACCCTGCTGCTCACCGCCCTCGGCGTGGTCACCCAGACGCCGGTCAGCCTCCTTCTCGGCGTCTGGGCCGCCGGGCACCAGCGCAACCGGGCCGTGCTCTCCGCGGTCTACTTCGTGCCGCTGCTGCTCTCGGCGACCGCCGTCTCGGTGGTGTGGCGGGCCGTCCTCGACCCCAACTTCGGCGTGCCCGCCCAGCTCACGTGGCTGTTCGGCGACGGCAACCTGCTCGGCAGCAGGAGCGGCGCGATCGGGGTGCTGACCTTCGTCGGCGTGTGGCAGTTCACCCCGCTGCACGCGCTGATCTACCAGGGCGGCGCCCGGGCCGTCCCGCAGGTGCTCTACCAGGCCGCGGCCGTCGACGGGGCCGGCACCGTACGGCAGTTCTTCCACATCACCCTGCCGCAGCTGCGCAACACCGTCATCACCTCGGTGATCCTGATGGTGGTCGGCGGCCTGACCACCTTCGACACGGTACTGATCCTCACCCAGGGCGGTCCGGGCACGGACACCACCGTCACCGCCTACTACATGTACCAGAAGGCGTTCAAGGGCTTCGACTTCGGCACGGGGTCGGCCATCGCGCTGGTCCTCGTGGTGGTCGCCACCCTGATCTCGCTCGCGGTGGTCAGGATCTCCGGCTACGACCGGATGCGCGGCACGACGGAGGGCCTGTGATGCGCCGACGCCCCAACCTCCTGGCCGGGTTCGGCTCCCTGGTGTGGCTGGTGCTGGTCGGCCTGCCGCTGTACGTACTGCTGATCGCCACCTTCCGCACCCGCTCCGACTACTCCACCGAGGGCCCGCTGAGCCCGCCCGCGCAGTGGACGCTGCAGAACTACCTGGCCGACCTCTCGGGCGGCTTCGGCAAGGACCTCCTCAACACCCTGACCGTCACCGCGGGCGTGGTCGCCATCGTGCTGCTGGTCGTCCCGCCCCTGGCCTACGCCATCGTGCGCGCCCGCGGCCGGGCCACCGGCTGGGTGTTCCGGATGTTCCTGCTGGGCCTGGCGATCCCCGCCCAGGCGGTGATCGTGCCGATGTTCTACGTGATCGGCAAGACCGGCCTGTACGACCACCTGATCGGAGTCGTCCTCCCGACGGCCGCCTTCTGCCTGCCCGTCTGCACCCTGGTGCTGACCGGCGCCATGCGCGACATCGGCCCCGAGCTGTACGAGGCGATGGCGATGGACGGCGCGTCCCCGGCGCGGGTGTTCCGGCAGCTGGTGCTCCCGCTGTCCAAGGGTGGGCTGGCCTCGGTCGTGGTCTTCGCCGCCCTCCAGGCCTGGAACGGCTTCCTCTTCCCGCTGATCCTCACCCAGTCCGACTCCACCAAGGTCATCACCCTCGGCCTCTACGAGTTCCAGACCGAACACGGCGTGGACGTGCCCGGACTGCTGAGCGCCGTGGTGCTGTCCATGCTCCCCGTCTTCATCGTCTACCTGTTCGCCCGGCGCGCCCTGGTCCAGGGCCTCACGGGCTTGGGAGGAAAATGAACGGCCTCGGCAACTCCCCGAGCACGGCTCCCTGGCAGGACCCCGCACGGACGCCGGAGGCCAGGGCGGACGCCCTGATCGCGGTGATGACCCTGCGGGAGAAGACCGCCCAACTGGTCGGCGTCTGGGTGGGCGCCGACAGCGAGGGCGGAGAAGTCGCCCCGCACCAGCACGAGATGGAGCAGCCGCCCGACCTCGACGCCCTCCTGCCGCACGGGCTCGGCCAGTTGACCCGCCCGTTCGGCACCGCCCCGGTCGACCCGGCGCTCGGCGCGCTCTCGCTGCTGCGCACTCAGCAGCGGATCGCCGCCGCCAACCGCTTCGGCATCCCGGCGCTGGCCCACGAGGAGTGCCTGGCCGGCTTCGCCGCCTGGGGCGCCACCGCCTACCCCGTCCCCCTGTCCTGGGGCGCTACCTTCAACCCGGAGCTCGTCAAGGCGATGGCCGCGGCCATCGGGCGCGACCTGCGGGCCGTCGGCGTGCACCAGGGCCTCGCCCCGGTGCTCGACGTCGTCCGCGACGCCCGGTGGGGGCGGGTCGAGGAGACGATCGGCGAGGACCCGTACCTGGTCGCCACCGTCGCCACCGCCTACGTCCAGGGCCTGGAGTCGGCCGGCGTCGTCGCCACCCTCAAGCACTTCGCCGGGTACTCGGCCTCCCGCGCCGGACGCAACCTCGCCCCCGTCTCGATGGGCCCGCGCGAGCGCGCCGACGTCATCCTGCCGCCCTTCGAGATGGCCGTCCGGGAAGGCCGTCCGCGCTCGGTCATGCACGCCTACACCGACACCGATGGCGTCCCCTCCGCCGCCGACGAAGCCCTGCTCACCGGACTGCTCCGGCACACCTGGGGATTCACCGGCACGGTCGTCGCCGACTACTTCGGCATCGCCTTCCTCAAGACGCTGCACGGCGTCGCCGAGGACTGGTCCGACGCCGCCGCCCTGGCCCTGGCCGGCGGGGTCGACGTCGAGCTGCCGACCGTGAAGACCTTCGGGCAGCCGCTGCTCGACGCGGTCGCGGCGGGCAGCGTCCCGGAGGACGTGATCGACCGGGCACTGCGCCGCGTCCTCGCCCAGAAGGCCGAACTGGGCCTGCTGGACGCGGACTGGAGCCCCGTGCCCGCCGCCCTCGCCGACGCGGACCCGAGCGAGCCGGAGGCGCTGCGCGGCACGGTGGACCTGGACCCGCCTGCCAACCGCGCGCTCGCCGCCGAAGTCGCCGAGCAGGCCGTGGTGCTGCTGCGCAACGACGGCCTGCTGCCGCTGCGCGGCCCCGCCCGGATCGCGCTGATCGGCCCCAACGCCGACGAACCCACCGCGGTGCTCGGCTGCTATTCCTTCCCCGTGCACGTCGGCGGACAGCACCCGAAGACCCCGCTTGGCATCGAACTCCCCACCTTGCGAGCGTCGTTGACGGAGGAGTTCGCTGACAGCGAGGTGCGGACGGTGCGCGGCGTGACGGTCGACGGCGAGGACACCGCCGGCATCGCCGAGGCCGTACGGGCCGCCCGGTGGGCCGACGTGGTGGTGCTCGCCCTCGGCGACCGGGCCGGGCTGTTCGGGCGCGGCACCAGCGGCGAGGGATGCGACGCCGCCTCGCTCGAACTGCCGGGCAGGCAAAGGGACCTGCTGGAGGCGGTGCTGGACTCCGGGACGCCCGTGGTGGTCACCCTGCTGGCCGGGCGGCCGTACGCGCTGGGCCGCGCGGTCACCGGAGCGGCAGGCATCGTCCAGTGCTTCTTCCCCGGCGAGGCCGGGACCCGGGCGCTCGCCGGCGTGCTCAGCGGGCGGGTCAACCCGTCCGGGCGCCTGCCCGTCTCCGTCCCCGCTCACCCCGCCGTCCAGCCCGCCACCTACCTGGCCGCCCGGCTGGCCCAGGCCGACGACGTCTCCAGCATCGATCCGACCCCCGCCTACGGCTTCGGACACGGGCTCGGCTACAGCGAGTTCGCGTGGTCCGGCCTGGACGTGCAGGTGGCGGAGACCGGCACCGACGGCGAATTCCGGCTCGGCTTCGAGCTCCGCAACACCGGCGCGCGGGCGGGTGCGGAGGTGGTGCAGCTCTATCTCCACGACCCGGTGGCAAGCGTGGTGCAGCCCGTGCAGCGGCTGGTCGGCTACCGGAGGATCCGGCTCGAAGCCGGAGCCGGCTGCCGGGTGGAGCTGACCCTGCCCGCCGACCTGGCGTCCTTCACCGGCCGCGACGGCACGCGGATCGTCGAACCCGGCGCGCTGGAACTGCGGATCTCCGCCTCCAGCACCGACCACCGCCTGACCGTCCCGCTGCGCCTCACCGGCCCGCCGCGCCCGCTCGACCACACCCGCCGACTGCACCCGACCGTCGCCGTCCACGACCTCCCACAAGCCGCCACCCCGTAACGGAGGAGGCCCCTCGAACCCCGGCGGGCCGTGGCTCATTCGACCGCAGCCACGGGCGCGGGTGCTCTCCGCTCAGGGTGGGCGGTCGCCGCTGTCCCCGGGTCAGCCGGCGATCGGCTGTGCGGGCAGCACGTGGTCACCGCCCTTGTCGGTGCTCAGGCACAGCGAGCAGACGGCCGCTCCGTGGGTGGCGCAGGCGGCCAGGTCGGGGCGTTCGTAGGGCTGGTGGCAGACGTGGCAGTCGAGAGTGACGGCGCTGGGATTGCCCGCAGCGTCGAGCAGGGGCTCGTCGATTCCGTCGCCGGTGCGGCGCAGGTAGTACCGGCCCTTGGTGACGATCGCCATCAGCGGGGTGAGGGCGAAGGCGATGACGGCGGCGGCCACGGGCGAGTACGGCTGGAGGGTGTCGCCGAGGGCGTGGAAGTACATGGCGATCGACAGGCCCGAGGCGGCGACGAAGGCCACCGTGCCGACCGGGTTGACGGCGTACAGCATCCCGCGCCGGAACTCGGGCTGGAGCGGGGAGAGCTTCAGCAGGTACTTGTTGACGCCGATGTCGGTGGCGACGGTGACGACCCAGGCGATCGCGCAGTTCGAGTAGAAGCCCAGGATGCTGTTGAGGAAGCTGAACATGTCGGCTTCCATCAGGGCGAGCGCGAAGCCGAGGTTGACCAGGACGAAGACCATCCGGCCGGGGTAGTGCCTGGTGACCCGGGTGAAGGAGTTCGTCCAGGCCAGCGAGCCGGAGTAGGCGTTGGTGACGTTGATCTTGATCTGGCTGATCACGACGAGCGCCACCGCGAGCGGGATGACCAGCCAGGACGGCATCATCGCGTCGAAGGCGCCCTTGAACTGCCGGATCGGCTCCGGGGCGGCGGTGGCACCGACCCCGGCGATGATGTAGACGGCGAGGAAGACGCCGATGGCCTGCTTCAGGGCGCCGAGGACCACCCAGCCGGGACCGGCCATGATCACGGCGGTCCACCAACCGCGCTTGTTGGCCCCGGTCTTGGGCGGCATGAAGCGCAGGTAGTCGATCTGCTCGCCGATCTGCGCGATCAGGGACAGGCAGACACCGGCGCCGAGCAGCACGGAGGCGGGGTTGACGCCCCCCTCGCCGTCGGTGCCGGCGTAGGAGAGGAAGCGGTCGACGGTGCCGGGGTCGTCGGCGATCAGGTAGACCAGCGGGGCGACCATCAGCACCAGCCAGACCGGCGTCGTCCACACCTGGAGCTTGCTGAGCGCCTTCATGCCGAAGATCACCAGGGGGATCACCATCAGCGTGGAGACCGCGTAGCCCAGCCACAGCGGCAGCCCGAGGCCGAGCTTGAGGCCCTGGGCCATGATCGAGCCTTCGAGGGCGAAGAAGATGAAGGTGAAGCTCGCGAAGATGACGCTGGTCAGCACCGAGCCGTAGTAGCCGAAGCCGGAGCCGCGGGTGATCAGGTCGAGGTCGATGTTGTAGCGGGCTCCGTAGTAGGCGAGCGGGAAGCCGGTGACGAAGATGACCACTGCGGCCACCGCGATCGCGACGAGCGCGTTGCCGGTGCCGTGGGCCAGGCCGATGCCGGCGCCGATGGAGAAGTCGGCCATATAGGCGATGCCGCCGAGCGCGGTGGTCGCCACGACCATAGGGGTCCAGCGGCGGTAGCTGCGGGGTGCGAAGCGGAGGGTGTAGTCCTCCAGGGTCTCCTTCGTCGCCTGGCTCTTCTCGGCGTCGGGTGGTGTGGTCGTCGTCGGACGCGACTCGGTGGTGGTCATGGCCCGCCTTTCCGGGGTGCGGTGTGAGCGGACACGCTAGGAACCGCTTGTTTCCCCACGGGCCCGCGCGGTGTGAACGGCGCGTAACCGGATGCTCACCCGCGACACTGCGCCGTGGCCCGCCGACCGCTTCGAACTCTCCCAAGGTCACCCGGTCGCCGTAATCGCCTTCGGTTCATCGGTTATTCGACGATGCTTCGATAAATTCAACGGAATTCCGGTAGCTCATATACGAATTGACACACGGTCAGGATTCCTGCCAGATTTGGCGAATGTTCGAGTCGAAGCGCTTCGACGGTGCCATTCGTTCGAGGGCGTCCCGCATCGCCCTGCTCCTGCGTCCACTGCGTGACGCGCGGCCGCCGCTCCTGGCCGCACTGGTCGGGCTCCTCGTCGTCCAGGCGGCCCTCCCGGCCGCCACCGCCCTGGCCACCGCGGTCCTGGTGGCCAGGGTGCAGGGCCATCCGGGTGCGGACCTCTTCGACGCCGCCCTCGTCCCGCTCGCGGTCTTCGGTGCCGTCCTGCTGCTCGGGCACGTGATCGAGGCGCTGACCGCGCCGCTGGGGCAGCTCGCCGCCCTCCGCATCGACGGGGCCCACCGGGCCAGGGTCCTGCGCCTCACCACGGCGAGCCCCACGATCGAGGCGCTGGAGACGCCCGAGGTGCAGCAGCTGATCCGCCGCGCCCGCGCCCAGCCGGCCAACTGGACCGAGCGCACCCCCGCCGACGGCGCGCTGGGGCGCCTGCGCCGCCTCGCCTCGCTCCTCGGCCTGGCCGGCGCCTGCGCGGTGCTGGCGCAGTACGTGTGGTGGGCGGTGCCCGCCCTGCTGGTGCCGGGCGCGGTCAACCAGTACCTGCGCAACCGTCAGGCGGACGTCTTCACGACGGTGTGGCGCAAGGGAATCCCGCACGGCATGCGCGCCGAGGCCTGGCAGGACGCGCTCACCGCCGTCGGCCCCAGCATGGAGGTACGGGTCTTCGGCTTCGGCGACTGGATGGTCGAGCGCATCCAGCGGCACGTGCGGGCGATGTTCGACCCCGTCTGGGAGCTCTCCCGCAGACTGCTGCGCAACGAGTGGAGCCAGTTCGTGCTGGTCGGCGTTCCCCTGGTCGTCGTGTACCTCGCGGTGACCCGGGACGCGGCCCGCGGCGTGGTCGGCATCTCGGCCCTCACCGCGGTGCTGACCGCCTCCTGGTCGCTCGTGCAGTCGCTGGGCTACAGCGAGGACGTCCGCAACATCCGCGCCGCGACGGAGGGCATGCTGGCCTACCGCGCGTTGCGCGAGGCCCTCGGCCCGCAGGCCGTCGGTGCGGTCGCCCTTCCCGTCCCCCGTACCGAGCGGCGCACCGCGCCACCACTGGTCGCCTTCGAGGACGTGTCCTTCGCGTACCCGGGCACCGGGCGCACCGTGCTCGACGGACTCAGCCTGGAGATCAGGCCCGGCGAACTGCTGGCCGTGGTCGGGCTCAACGGCGCGGGCAAGTCGACCATGATCAAACTGCTGTCCGGCCTCTACCGGCCCACCCGGGGCCGGATCACGGCCGACGGGATCGACATCGCCGAGCTGGGCGCCGCCGGCTGGCGTGAGCACGTCTCGGTCGTCTTCCAGGACTTCGTCAAGTACCAGCTGTCGGCCGCCGACAACGTCGCGCTCGGCCACGCCACCGTGCCCGTCGACCGGGTCGCCCTGGACGCCGCCGCGAAGGACTCCGGCTTCGACGCGGTGCTGGAACGGCTCCCCGACGGCTGGGACACCCCGCTCGCCCGCACTCGGACCGGCGGGGTCGACCTCTCCGGAGGCCAGTGGCAGCAAGCCGTCCTGGCACGCGCCCTGTACGCCGTGCACACCGGCGCCGACCTTCTGGTCCTCGACGAACCCACCGCGCACCTCGACGTCCGCACCGAGTTCGACGTCTTCCACCGCCTCGCCGAGCACCGTGGCGGCGCCAGTGTGGTGCTGATCTCCCACCGGCTGTCCACCGTCCGGCAGGCCGACCGGATCGTGCTCCTCGACGGCGGCCGGATCACCGAGTCCGGCACCCACGACGAACTCATGGCCCTCGGCGGCCGGTACGCCGGTCTCTTCGCCATCCAGGCCGAGCGGTTCCGCCTCGGCTACGACGACCGCACGGACGAAAGCGAGCCCTCATGACCCTGGACCCGCAGGCCGAGTTCCGGGCGACCGCGCGCGACTACGCGGGGCTGGCCCGCGAACTGTTCGCCCTCTCCCACCGCCGCTCGCCGGGGCTGACGATCGCCGTCCTGCTCACCCAGGCGCTCTCCCTGGTGACGGTCGCCGCCACCGCGCTGACCCTGCGCGCGGCCATCAACGGCGCGATCGACCACGACACCGGCACCGCCGTCGCCGGGGCGGTCGGAGCCGCCGTCGTCTACGCCGCCACCGCCGCGCTCACCGACCTGGGCTACAACGTCAAGGGCCAGTTGGTGGACCGGGTGGCCGTGCTGGACCTGCCGGCCTCGATCCACCGGGACATCGCGCTGCTGGACGGACTGGAGCACGTCGAGCGCAGCGACTTCCTGGACCGGGTGACGATCGTCCTCGGCGCTCCCTGGGCCATCGTCAACGGCTTCTGGTCGGCGGTCACCGCCGTCTTCGGCGTGCTCCAACTCGGCGTTTCCCTGGTGCTGCTGGGCACGGTGAGCCCCTGGCTGCTGCTCCTGGTCCTGTTCGCCGCCGCCCCGCTCTGGTTCGACCGCCGGGGCCGGCGCTGCGTCAGCCGGGCCGAGACCGAGACGGCGGAGGCGGTCCGGCTCCAGAAGCACCTGTTCGACACCGCGTCGGAGGCGGCGGCCGCCAAGGAGATCCGGGTCGCGGGGGCCGGCGGCGAGCTGGCCCGCCGTCAGGCCGCCCTCTGGGAGGAGGCTGCCGACCACCGGTTCCGGGCGCAACTCCACGCCGCCGCCTGGCGGGTGGGCGGCTGGACGCTCTTCACGGCCGCCTTCGTGGCCGCCCTGGCCGTCGTCATCCACCGCACCGCCCGCGGACACGGCTCACCCGGCGACGTCGTCCTCGCCATCACCGTCGCCTCCACCCTGAGGGGCTCGGTCGAGGCCGCCGTCGGCCGGACGACCGACTCCGTGGCCGCCCAGCGCTTCGTCGACCCCTACCTGTGGCTGCGCCGCTTCGTCGCTGACCGGCGCACGCACGGCTCCGGCGACCTCGCGACCCCGCCCCGGCTCACCGAGGGCATCGTCCTCGACCGGGTCAGCTACCGGTACCCCGGGACCGACCGGTTCGCCCTGGAGGACGTGAGCCTCACCATCCCGGCCGGGACGGTCGTCGCCGTCGTCGGCGAGTACGGCTCCGGCAAGACCACCCTGGTCAAGCTGCTCAACCGGTTCTACCGGCCGGACTCGGGCCGCATCACGGTCGACGGGGTGGACCTCGCCTCGTACGACGGCGCGGGCTGGCACGCCCGCACCAGCGCGGCGTTCCAGGACTTCGGCCGCTACCGGACCGTGTTCTCCGAGACCGTCGGCCTGGGCGACCTCCCGCACCTGGACGACCACGAGCGCGTCGCCGAGGCGCTTCACGAGGCGGAGGCCGCCGCCTTCGTCAGCCGGCTGCCCCAGGGCGTGAACACCCTGCTCGGCCGGGCCCTCGGCGGCGTGGAGCTCTCCGAGGGGCAGTGGCAGAAGACCGCCCTGGCGCGGGCGACCATGCGCCGCGAGCCGCTGCTGTTCGTCCTGGACGAGCCCACGGCCTCCCTGGACGCCCCCAGCGAACAGGAGATCTTCCAGCGTCAGATGGCCCGGGCCCGGGAGCTCGCCGCACGCACCGGGGCGATCACGGTCATCGTCTCGCACCGGTTCTCGACCGTCACCGGCGCGGACCTCATCCTGGTACTCGACCGGGGACGCCTCGAAGAGATCGGCTCGCACCACGAGCTCCTGGCCCGGCAGGGGCGCTACGCCGAGCTCTACGGCATCCAGGCAACGGCCTACGCCGGATCGTGAGCTACCACGAGCGGCTCCTCCTCCGAGTCGATACATGGGATGAATCTCGGGTGAAAGGCCACCCGAGGTGGCCAGAGGAAGGGCCGACGGGCGGCATAGTGCCAGGCAGTGTGCCGAGTTCAACGAAGGGAAGGCATTGGATCTCTTCCGAGACATAGGATCACCTGATACGTTGACGCCGTGTCCCTGACTGACAAAGCCATCGCCCGCATCCGTCGGATGATCCAGGAGGGCGAGCTGGCCCCGGGTTCGAAGCTACCCCCGGAGCAGCAGCTCGCGGCCGAGCTCGGCCTGTCCCGGAACCTGATGCGCGAGGCGGTCAAGTCGCTCGTCGTCGCCCGGGTCCTGGAGATCAGGCGCGGCGACGGCACCTACGTGACCAGCCTGGCGCCCGGTCTGCTGCTGGAAGGGCTCGGCGGTGCGGTAGAGCTGCTCCAGGGGGACACCGTCCTCGAACTCACCGAGGTGCGCAGGCTCTTCGAGCCCGTCGCCACCGCGCTGGCCGCCACCCGCATCACCGACGAGGACCTCGCCGAGGTGGAGCGTCACCTGGCGGCCATGCGGGACGCGCGGGACGACGTCGAGCTGCTGACCCGGCACGACGCCGCCTTCCACCGGGCGGTGATCCGCGCCACCGGGAACGAGACCCTGGCCACCCTGCTGGAGCACATCTCCGGGCGCACGCTGCGGGCCCGGGTCTGGCGCGGGCTGGCCGACGCCGACGCGGCCGGGCGGACCATCGCCGAGCACGAGGCGATCCTCGACGCCCTCGTCGCCCGCGACCCGAACCTCGCCCAGGCCGCCGCCCTGATGCACGTCAACACCACCGAACGCTGGCTGCGCGAGCACCTGGCCGAGGGGGAGGAGATCCCGGCGGCGACGAGACCGCAGCCGGACCCCCTCCGCACCTGACCGACCGTCAACCACCGACCGAGGAGCGATGCGCGTGAGAGTCGACGCGCACCACCACATATGGGAGTCGGGCCGGCGCCCGCACTCCTGGCTCGACGCGCCGGAGCTGGCCTCCATCCGGCGCGACTTCGGGCCGGCCGACCTGGCCCCCCGGGCCCGGGCGACCCGCCTGGTCCCCACCCGGGTCGTGGACGTCCTGCCGGTCCCCCCGGTCACCCCGGTGGTGGACGCCCCGGGCGGCGCCGAAACCGAGATCCCGG
>NZ_JBHWGV010000116.1:0-20628 GCF_042732955.1 Kitasatospora sp. NPDC059747
GAGCCGCCTTCCAGCGGGCCCTCCGGGCGCTTCGTTCTTTCGTGTTTCCAGCTTATCAGATGTTTTCCGCTCCGTTTTCCGGAGTTTCATTCATCCGATTTCCCGAACTGGCCGGGATCGCTTTCCGCAACGACCTCCACATTAGCGCATTCCGGGTGTTACCCGAAATTCACGCTCACCCTGTCGGCGCAGACGCCGAACGACCCAAGCTAATGGGCTTCGAGGTGAGAGTGGGGGTTACCAAGTGGTGTGGCCGCTTCAGCGACTCGTTCAACACTAGGCCACCTGGACGACATCGTCAAACGCCGAGGGCGGGATCCGGCTGGATCCCGCCCTCGCTCGTCGAAGCCGCTGCTCAGCGGCGTCGGGTTTCGGTCACGCCACTCGCGTCACACGGCCTGCGTCACACGGCCTGCGACGCACGGCCTGCGTCACGCAGTCACACGGTCACGCCGTCGCCGGCGCGGTCAGCTCGGCCGCCGCCAGGTTGCGCTTGCCCCGGCGCAGCACGAGCCAGCGGCCGTGCAGCAGGTCGGCCTCGGTCGGCACCGCCTCCTCGTCCGTCACCTTGACGTTGTTGAGGTAGGCGCCGCCCTCCTTGATCGTCCGACGGGCAGCCGAGCGGCTCGGCGCCAGGCCGACGGCGACCAACAGGTCGACCACCGGCTGGAGTTCGGCGACCTCGGCCTTGGGGACCTCGGCCAGCGCCGCCGCCAGGGTCGGGGCCTCCAGGTCGGCGAGGTCGCCCTGGCCGAACAGCGCCTTGGACGCGGCGACCGCGCGCTCGTACTGGTCGGCGCCGTGGACGAGGGTGGTGAGCTCCTCGGCCAGGGCGCGCTGGGCCAGGCGGGCGGCCGGGCGCTCGGTGGTCTCGCGCTCCAGCTCCTCGATCTCCGCCTTTGAGCGGAAGCTGAAGATCCGCAGGAAGTTGGAGACGTCCCGGTCGTCCGCGTTCAGCCAGAACTGGTAGAAGGCGTACGGGGTGGTCAGCTCGGGGTCGAGCCAGACCGTGCCCGACTCGGTCTTGCCGAACTTGGTGCCGTCGGCCTTGACGATCAGCGGCGTGGCCAGCGCGTGCACGGACTTGCTCTCGGCCTTGCGGATCAGGTCCGTGCCGGCGGTGAGGTTGCCCCACTGGTCGCTGCCGCCGGTCTGCAGGGTGCAGCCGTAACGGCGGTTCAGCTCCAGGTAGTCCATGCCCTGGAGGATCTGGTAGCTGAACTCGGTGTAGCTGATGCCCGCGTCGGAGTTGAGCCGCCGGGCGACGGCCTCCTTGGCGATCATGTTGTTGACGCGGAAGTACTTGCCGACGTCGCGCAGCAGGCTGATGGCGGACATCCCGGACGTCCAGTCCAGGTTGTTGACCATGCGCGCCGCGTACGGGCCGTCGAAGTCGAGGAAGCGCGAGATCTGGCCGCGCAGACGGTCGACCCAGGCGGCCACCGTCTCGGGGTCGTTGAGGACGCGCTCGGCGGTGGGCTTCGGGTCGCCGATCAGGCCCGTGGCGCCGCCGACCAGGCCGAGCGGGAGGTTCCCCGCCTGCTGGATGCGGCGCATGGTGAGGATCTGCACGAGGTTGCCGAGGTGCAGGCTGGGGGCCGTCGGGTCGAAGCCGCAATAGAACGTGACCGGGCCGTCCGCGAACGCCTTGCGCAGTGCGTCCTCGTCGGTGGACAGGGCGATCAGCCCACGCCACTGCAGCTCGTCGACGATGTCCGTCACGGTCACGCTTCTCCTTCGATCGGGCGTCCGGCCCGGTGCTGGCCCGGTTCGGTCGGGCCCCGGGTCGGTACGACTCCAGCCTGATAGAGCCTACGCGGTCCCGGCCGGCGAGTTTTCCCGAGGCTCCGTCCCCGCTCCTCCGGGACGCCGTCCGCCGCTCCCCCGACGCGCCGGCCGGGAGCCGGTCGCTCGACCCCCGCGCGGCTCCGGGTGCCCTTCGATACCGGAAATTCCGTTGTTCGTCGGCCGCGGGCCCATTCAGAGTGGTCCCACCGCCGTGCGGCGGCAGTGACGTGTGTGGAGACGGTCGTGCCGCCGTGGCACGCCCGTGGGAAGGGTGTGCCGAGGTGCGCAACACGCTGGTTCTGAACGCGAGCTACGAGCCCCTGACGACGGTGTCGCTCCAGCGCGCCGTGGTCCTGGTGCTCCAGGACAAGGCGGTGGTGGAGCAGGCGCATCCGCTGCGCACGGTCCGGGGGACCGGCGTCACCGTACCGGTGCCGCGGGTGATCAGACTCCAACGCTACGTACGGGTGCCGTTCCGACAACAGGCGCCGTGGTCGCGGCGGGGCGTCCTGGCCCGTGACCAGCACCTGTGCGCGTACTGCGGGCGGCGGGCCACCACGGTGGACCACCTGCAGCCGCGGTCGCGCGGTGGTGAGGACAGCTGGCTGAACACGGTGGCCGCGTGCGCCGAGGACAACCAGCGCAAGGCCGACCGGACACCGGAGCAGGCGGGGATGAAACTGCTGCGCCGCCCGTTCGTGCCGACCCCGCAGGCGACCTTGATGCTGGCGCTCGGCCTGCGCGACTCGGAGGCCAGGGAGCTCGCCGACTGGCTGCCGGTCGTACCCGCGGCCTAGCTTCGCCTGCGGGTGACGGTCGGCTAGCCCTTCGCTCGCGGGTGGCGGTCGGCTAGCCCTTCGCCTGGTAGCCGGCCGCCGTACCGAAGTTCGCCGAGTGCTCGGGCACCACGACGACCTTGCCGCCGCCGATCAGCACCCGGCCCGAGATCAGCAGCGAGCCGGTGCCGGGCGGGAAGTTGCCGCCGGTCGACTCGTGGCCGCCGGTCACCGCGAAGCGGGAGAGGTGGGCGGGCTGGTCGCGGCGCTCGTCGGCGGCGAGCACGAGGGAGCCGCCGTCGAGGGTGACCGCCCGCAGCACGCCCTTCTCGGCGGCCGGGGCCTTCCAGCTCTGCTTCCCGCTGTCGAGGTCGTAGCCGACCGCGACGACGGCGCCGTTGCCGTTCGCCGGGACCAGCGTGGTGACCATCGTCCGGTCCTGGAAGAAGACTCCGGGCGTGGGCGAGAACGTGCCGTGCGCGACGTCCAGGCGCCCGGCGTCGCCGCTGACCGGGATCTCGGCGGCCGGGTCGCCGCTCGCGCCCCACGCGAACACCCGGTCGTCGGCCGGCTTCTCGCCAGTGGTGAGGACGACGGCGGGCTCGGCGGAGAGCACCGTCACCGTCTTCGGGTTGTTGTTCAGGCCGCGCCACCAACTGACCTTGCCGTCGGCCGTGTTGAGCGCGACGGCCTGGCCGGCCGGGGTCGAGTCGGCGCACGTGGAGGCGACCATCACGGTCTTGCCGGTGACCCCGCCGGAGAGCGTGCAGAACTTGCCCTGCCCGGTGTACTGCCAGACGTCCTTGCCGTCGGCCGCGTCCCAGGCGATCGCCCGGTCGTCGCCGACCGCCACGATCTTGTCCTCGGTGACGCCGACGTGCGCGGTGTAGGCGCCCTTGGCGTCCGAGAGGGTCTTCGTCCACGCGGTCTTGCCGGTCTTGGTGTCCACCGCCGCGAGCAGCGTGCACGGGCTGTTCGGATCCGCCTGGACCCGGAACAGCACGGCGCCCACGCCGGACGGGTTCACACTCGGCGACAGCCCGCACGGGACGGCCCCGGCGGCCGGCGGCTCGACCGACCAGCCGGGCTTGCCCGCCGCCAGGTCGTACGCGCGCACGCCGGAGGCGTCGGCCCGGACCACCGCGTCGGCGAGCAGCCAGCTCCCGACCAGCGTGTCGTCCGCCCCGGGCTGCGCGGCCGCGGCCGGCTGCGCGGACCACGCCTTGGTGTGGGCGACGGCGAAGCCGGGCTCGCCGCCCCCGCCACCCGACGTGGAGGCGCTGCCGCTGCCCTCGATGCCGACCATCAGGCCGGCCGCTATCAGGACGCCCAGCGCGGCGACGCCGGCGCCCGTGCGGACGAGGAGGGCCTTGCGGCTGGGCACGTGCTCGCCGGTCAGCACCGCGTCGGCGGCGGCCCGGGCCCTGTCCGCGAGCGAGGAGCCGCCGCCTTTGGAGTCCTTGGCGTCCTTGGCGCCCTTGCCGCCCTTCCCCTCGCTGTCGCCACCCCGGCGCGAGGCCGACCGGGACGACACGACGGGCTCGGCGGTGGCCGGTGCCCCGGGCTCCCCCTGCCCAGCGGGATCCGGCGCCGGCTCAGGGGACTCGATGTGCACGTAGCCGTCGGCCGAGTACTCCGCGCCCGCCGGCACGTACAGGCTGTCCTCGGCGGGCCGCTGCGGGTCGGACGCGGCGTACTCGCCGTACTCGGAGTACTCGGAGTACTGCTGCTGCTCGTAGCCGGGGTACTGGTGATAGGGCTGGTGAGGCTGGTATGGGTCCTGGGCGTAGCCGCCCTGCCCGTACGCGGTCTGCCCCTCCTGGCCGTACCCGGCGCCCTGCCCGTACGCCGACGGACCGTCCTGGGTGTGCCCGTACTCGCCGTACCCGGCGCCCTGGCCGTAGTCGCCCGGCCCGTACTCGGTCTGCCCGTACTCGGCCTGCCCGTAACCGGTGGTCGTCTGCCAGTGCCCCTGCTGGACGTGCTGAGCCTGCCGGCCGTGCTGCTGCTCGGGGTAACCGCCCTGCCAGTCCTGCTGCTGGGGGTACCACGCCTGCTGCTGGGCGTCTCCGAAGGGCTCCTGCGCCATCCGTTCCGTCCCTCCCGAGCCGCCTGCACTGCGGCAGTCAGCATCTCACGCCCACCGGAGCGCCCCGCTCCGGCCTCCGTCAGGCGGCGGACTCGGCGCTCAGGGCCGCGTCGATCCGGGCTGCGAGGGTGAAGTCCAGGCCGGTGAGCCCGCCCGCGCTGTGGGTGGAGAGGACGAAGCGCAGGGTGCGCCAGCGGATGTCGATGTCGGGGTGGTGGTCCAGCGCCTCGGCCTGTTCGGCGACGGCGTCGACGACGCGGATCGCCGCCGGGAAGTCCGGGGCGTCGGCGGTGCGGACGATGGCCTCGCCCTCCCGGGACCACCGCGGCACGTCGGTCAGGGCCGCCGCGATCTCGTCCTCGGTCAGCCGTGCTCTGCTGCTCATCGAAGCGCTCCAAGCCTGGTCGGATCCGCTGCCGGCGGATCGGCGTGCACTGCGACGAACATACGCCCGCGCCGGGGCCCCGGCCCGGTGCCGCGAGGCCGGGTTCAGCCCAGCAGCAGCTTGGTGACGGCCGCCAGGCCGACCACCACGATGACCGCGCGCAGCGCCGTGGGCGGCAGGCGGCGGCCGACCTTGGCGCCGAGCAGGCCGCCCAGCAGCGAACCGATGGCGATGAGCCCGGCGGCCGTCCAGTCGACCGTCGAGGTGAAGAGGAAGAACAGCGCGGCCACACCGTTGACGATCATGGCGAGCGCGTTCTTCACGGCGTTGATGCGCTGGATGCCCTCCTGGAGGAGCATGCCCATGAGTGCCATCAGCAGGACGCCCTGCGCGGCACCGAAGTAGCCGCCGTAGATGCCGGTGAGGAAGACGCCGCCGATCAGGACGAGGCTGCCGTCCGGGTCCCCGCCGGGGCGACGGCGGGCGGCGACGGCCTTGGCCACCCGGGGCTGGATCACCACGAGGACGAGCGCCAGCAGGATGAGCACCGGGACGATCGCGTCGAACGCGCCGCTCGGCAGGGTGATCAGCAGCACGGCACCGACCAGGCCGCCGAGCAGGGAGGCGGTGCCGAGGCGCAGCAGGCGGCGGCCCTGGTCGGCCAGTTCACGGCGGTAGCCGATCACGCCGCTGAGCGAACCGGGCACCAGGCCGAAGGAGTTGGACACGTTGGCGGTGACCGGCGGGATGCCGACGGCGAGCAGGACGGGGAAGGTGATCAGGGTGCCGGAGCCGACGATCACGTTGATCATCCCGGCACCGACGCCCGCCACCAGGACGGCTATCGCCTCCCAGAGCGTCACGGGTCACCTCTTCCTTTCGTCCGGGTCCGAAGGGATCATGCCGGACGGTCCGCCGAACCGACCAGCCCCGACCACGATGCGGAACACCCGCCGGACACGCCGAGGGCCCGCCCCGCACCTCGTCGGTGCGACGGCGGGCCCTCCCGCGTCACGGCCTCGCGGCGGCCACTGCCTCGGTCCCGGTTTCACGACGGCCACTGCCTCGGCCTGCGCCGCACGGCGTCAGCGCGGCCGGCTCACTCCGGGTCGATCTTGCGGTACTCGCGCGCCGGGTCGACCCGCGGCCGGGCCGCGCCCTTGTCGATGTCCACCGGCCGCGGGCCGGCCGCCGGGTCGATCGGCACCTGGGTGGCGGCCGGGGCCGCGGGCGCCGCGGCCGGGACGCTGGGGGCCGCGATCGCGCCGCCGTTCGCGCCGCCGTTGCCGGTCAGACCGGTGAAGGCGCCGCCGAGGCCCTTGAGCGCGTCGCCGACCTCGCTGGGGATGATCCAGAGCTTGTTGGAGTCGCCCTTGGCCAGCTCGGGCAGCGTCTGCAGGTACTGGTAGGCGAGCAGCTTCTGGTCGGCGTCGCCGTCGTGGATCGCCTCGAAGACGGTCCGGATGGCGGCCGCCTCACCGTCGGCGCGCAGCACCGCGGCCTGCGCCTCACCCTCGGCCCGGAGGACGTCCGCCTGCTTCTCACCCTCGGCCTTGAGGATCTGCGCCTGGCGCTGGCCCTCGGCGGTGAGGATCGCGGCGCGCTTGTCACGGTCGGCGCGCATCTGCTTCTCCATCGAGTCCTGGATGGAGGTCGGCGGCTCGATCGCCTTCAGCTCGACGCGGTTGACCCGGATGCCCCACTTGCCGGTCGCCTCGTCCAGGACGCCGCGCAGGCCGGCGTTGATGACCTCGCGGGAGGTCAGGGTGGACTCCAGGTCCATGGAGCCGATGATGTTGCGCAGCGTGGTGACGGTGAGCTGCTCGATCGCCTGGATGTAGCTCGCGACCTCGTACGTCGCCGCCCGGGGGTCGGTGACCTGGTAGTAGATCACCGTGTCGATGTTGACGACCAGGTTGTCCTGGGTGATCACCGGCTGCGGCGGGAACGGCACGACCTGCTCGCGCAGGTCGATGCGGTTGCGGACCCGGTCGATGAACGGGACGACGATGTTCAGGCCTGCGTTGAGGGTCCGGGTGTAGCGGCCGAAGCGCTCCACGATCGCGGCGCTGGCCTGCGGGATGACCTGGATCGTCTTGATCAGCGCGATGAAGGCCACCACGACCAGGACGACCAAAACGATAAGGACGGGTTCCACGGACTCTCCCCTAGACGACCAGGGCGGTCGCGCCCTGGATTTCGACGACGTCGACCTGCTGCCCCGGCTGGTAGACCGAGTCCGGGTGGAGCGCGCGGGCCGACCAGATCTCGCCGTTCAGCTTGATCCGTCCGCCCTCCCCGTCAACGGTTTCCGCGACGACCGCGGTGGCGCCCTGGAGCGCCTCGATGCCCATCTTGATGTTCGGGCCCCTCCTGAGCTCCCGGTAGGCGATCGGGCGGACGACCACCAGCAGGGCGACCGAGGACACCACGAAGGTCAGGGTCTGCCAGACCACCCCCGCGCCCAGTCCGGCCACACCGGCCGCGGCCAGCGCGCCGACCGCGAACATGGCGAACTCCGGCATCGCGGTGAGCACCAGCGGTATGCCGAGCCCGACGGCGGCCAGGAGCCACCACATCCAGCTGTCCACGGATCCATCCTAGGGACGAAGGGCCTTCGTGGCGGACAGTTCCCGCAGGTCCAGGGGCGGAAACCGGTCGCGCGTGCGACCGGTTCCCGTGGCGGGCCGGACGGTCGTCGGACGGGGGCTCAGCCCAGCGGCAGGCCCTGGGCCGACCAGCGGTCGCCGTGGCGCTCCAGGGTCAGCGGCAGGCCGAAGCACCTCGACAGGTTGCGGGCGGTCAGCTCGGTGTCGATCGGACCGGCGGTGAGCACCTTGCCCTGACGGATCATCAGGACGTGGGTGAAACCGGGGGCGATCTCCTCGACGTGGTGGGTCACCATCGCCATCGCCGGCGCGAACTCGTCCTGGGCCAGCGCGCCGAGGCGGCGGATGAGGTCCTCGCGCCCGCCGAGGTCCAGGCCGGCGGCCGGCTCGTCGAGCAGCAGCAGTTCGGGGTCGGTCATCAGCGCGCGGGCGATGAGGGTGCGCTTGCGCTCGCCCTCCGACAGCGTGCCGAACTTGCGGTCGGTGAGGCTGGACATGCCGAGGCGGTCCAGCAGCGCGAGCGCGCGGGACTCGTCCGACTGTTCGTAGCTCTCCTGCCAGCTGACCGTCATGCCGTAGGCGGCGGTGAGCACGGTCTGCAGCACCGTCTGCTCGGCGGGGAGCTTGTCGAACATCGCGGCACCTGCCAGGCCGATCCGGGAGCGCAGCTCGAAGACGTCGATCTCGCCGAGCTTCTCGCCGAGCACCGAGACCTTGCCCGCGGTCGGGAACAGGTACGAGGAGGCGATCTGCAGCAGCGTCGTCTTGCCGGCGCCGTTCGGGCCCAGGATGACCCAGCGCTCACCCTCGGAGATGGACCACGAGACCTGGTCGACCAGCGCGCGCCCCTCCCGGACCACGGATACGTCCACCAGCTCCAGCACGTCGCTCATGCCTACGCCTTCCCCAATACAAGATTTTCGGCCGTCGGTGCGGGCGGCGAGCCTACTCCGGCAGCCGGTGGGCACGGGGTCGGTGCGCCGCACGCGCATGGGCAAACCTACGCCACGCGGATGACCGCCGATTCCGTAGGCTGGCCGGATGCTCGCGACTCCTGCCGACAATCCGTACGAAGAGCCCCGTTCGGGGCGGCTGACCGCCTGGGGCAACGCCCTGCTCGCCGGGCTCGTCCCGCCGGACAACGCCGCCGCGGCCGTCCTCGGCGACGACGAGGTCCACCGGGTGACCGGCCTGCCCGGCGACGAGCCGGGCGAGCAGCACGGGCTCACGTGGGCGCTCGGCCGGCTGCGGGTGCTCGGCGTGCAGGGCCTGCGGCTGGCGCTCCCCTCGGCCGGGCACCCGATCGGGCTGACCGGCCCGGCGGCGTTCAACGAGCGGGCCATGGGCGCGGGCGAGGCCGTCCTGGCGGTCGGTGCACCGCTCGGGCTGGTGCCCGAGGTCGAGGTCTTCGGCCCGGCCGGGGACCGCTCGGCGACGGTGCTGTGGCGCTGCTCGACGGTCAACGACGGCCCGCCGGCCGATGTGCCGTCCCTGCACGAGGCCGAGCGCGAGCTCGCCGACGGGCTGCGCGAGGCGACCCTCCTGCTCACCCGCCTCGACGTGGCCGGCGCCGGACCGGAGGCGCTGCAGGCCCTGGACGCCTACCGCCGCCGCGGGCACGCCGAACTGCTCGCGCCCGGCTACCCGGCCCGCGCCGTGCGCGTGCTGGAGTCCGCCCGCCAGGTGTCCGCGCTCCTGACGATCGCCGCCGGGAGCCACGGCGCCGCCGTCAGCGCCTCGGAGATGGCCGCCCGCCAGTCCGTCCTCGACCCGCTGCGCCGCACCGCCCGCCGCGCCCAGGTGGCCGCCTACAACGCCCTCGTGGACGAGCGCCAGGACAGCTGAGCCCCGCTGAGCACCTCTGAGCACCTCTGAGCTCCACGGCACCGCACCCGCGCGGGAGGTCGGACGGACCGACTTCCCGCGCGCGGGACGGGCCAGGGTGACGAAGACATGGCCGGAAAGCAGCCATGCGCGGGCCCCGCACCCGCACCACCCGACCGCGAGCCCTGCGCCAACGCCGCCCGCCTGCCACCGTGCAGAGAGGCCGCCGGAGGCCCGGCCACCGCACAGCACCGAGCTCACGCCCGCCGCCCGACGAGCCCGACCGCCGCACGGCACCCAGCGCTCAACGGCCTCAGCGCCCGGCCACCGCGCGGCGCCCAACACCGGATCCGCGCCCACCGCCCGGCTTACGCCGCCACCGCGCAGCACCCCGCGACCGAGCCGACCGCCCAACCCGCCGGACCGCCGCGCAGCACTCGCCGGAGCACCCGCCTGCCGCCCTACCGCCAGGGATCGGCCGCCACCAGTGCCATCACCTCCGCCCGGTCGTATCGCCCGTCCTGGGCCCGGGTCAGCCCGCCCTTCGCCACGGCGGCCTCCAACCGCGCGGCCGACCAGCCCAGCTGCTCGGCCGCCTCCGCCGCCGACAGGCTCTCCGCCATCCGCTGTCGCAGCAGCGCGGCGGCGGCCTCCGCCTCGGTCTCGGCGCGGCGCAGCCGCTCGGTGACCGCCTCCTCGACGGCGGCCTCCGGCACCGCCGCCAACGCCTCGCGGCTGTAGGTGGGGTGGCCGCGGAACTCGCCGGAGGCGCGGAGCGCCCCGGCCTCGGCGAGCCGGCGGATGTCGTCCGCCGTCACCGGGAGGCCGGTGGTGTGGCCCAGGGCGACGGCGGCCTTGCCGGCGCCCACCCGGGGGACGGCGCCCAGCGCGGCCGTGAGCTCGGCGGCGCCGGCCCGCAGCTCGGCCTCCGCCGCGGCCGACCAGGCCCGGCCGTCGACGTCCGGTTCGGGGATCAGCCCGCGCTCCCGCGCCTGGTCGAACTGCCAGCGCACCAGCCCGAGCCGTCGGCGCAGGACCTCGGGACCGTAGGCATCGCGCTCGCGGGCCGTCTCCTGCGCCAGCTTCGCGGCCCGCTCCGCGACGTCCGCCGCCAGCGCGGCGGCGATGTCGGCGCGGCGTTCGAGCAGGGGCTCCACGGCCGCCGGGGACCACCGCCGGTCCTCGACGTCCGGCGGCGGCACCAGGCCGAGGTGCTTG
Organism: Kitasatospora sp. NPDC059747; assembly: GCF_042732955.1. NCBI lineage: Bacteria > Bacillati > Actinomycetota > Actinomycetes > Kitasatosporales > Streptomycetaceae > Kitasatospora > Kitasatospora sp. NPDC059747. The sequence continues at coordinate 10,690 of NZ_JBHWGV010000116.1, forward strand.
GCCCGCTCGAACAGGCGGTGCGTCAGCTCCAGTTCGTTGGCAAGCACGACGGGCCCGTACTCGCTGCGCGGCGCGTTCATCAGGTCCTCCCCCGGGTTCGATGTCGGCGCTCAGCCTGGCACACCGCCCTGACGCCCCATCACGTCATTTCCGCCCTGCCCCTGCCGAACGGCATACGCCAGAACCGTTCCTCGCGCCCCTCGCCCCGGATTACCTCCCACCCGGCACAGCGCGACGGCACCCCTCGCACGCCCGGGCCGCACGCCCGGGCCGCATGACCCAGCGGCACGCCCTACGCCTCCCGGCCCTCCCCGTGCCGAACGGCCCAGAGCGCGGCCTGGGTGCGGTCGGCGAGGTCCAGCTTCATCAGGATGTTCGACACGTGCGTCTTCACGGTCTTCTCCGACAGGTGCAGGCTGCGCGCGATCTCCCGGTTGGAGCGCCCGTCCGCGATGTGCCCCAGCACCTCCCGCTCGCGCTCGGTGAGCGTCCCGCCCCGGCCCTGCGGGGCGCGCGGGCCGTCGTCGGAGAGGAGCGCCTCGGCGAGCTCGGGCTGGAGCAGGACGTGGCCGGCGTGGACCGAGCGGATGGCCCCGGCGAGCGCCTCCGGGTCGACGTCCTTGTACACGTACCCGGCGGCGCCGGCCCGCAGCGCGGGGACCATCGTGCGGTGCTCGGTGAAGCTGGTGACGATCAGGATCCGGGCCCGGCTGCCCTCGCCCTTGAGCGTGCGCAGCGCCTCGATCCCGTCGACGCCGGGCATCTTGAGGTCCATCAGGACGACGTCCGGGTCGAGCTCGCGGGCCCGCTCGACGCCCTCGGCGCCGTCGGCGGCCTCGCCGACCACCTCGATGTCGTCCTGCACCTCCAGGAAGGTGCGCAGGCCGCGCCGCACGACCTGGTGGTCGTCGACGAGCAGGACGCGGATCGGTGGCGTGCTGTCAGGCACCGGGGACCTCCATCTCGACGAGCGTGCCCCGACCGGGGGCGGATTCCAGGGTGAGCCGGCCGCCGACGGCGGCGGCGCGGTCGCGCATCGACGCCAGCCCGAGGTGCTTGCCGGCCCGGCGGACGGACTCCGGGTCGAACCCCTGACCGTCGTCCCGCACCTGGAGGACGGCCCCGCGCTCGGGCGTGCCGAGCAGGGTGACGGTGACGCGCCGCGCGCCGGAGTGGCGCAGCGCGTTGTGCAGCGCCTCCTGGGCGACCCGCAGCAGTGCGGCCTCCTGGGCCGGCGGCATGGCGCGGACGCCGTCGGCGACGAAGGCGACGTCGGCGGTGTGGGCGCGGTCGAGCACCTGGACCTGGGAGGCGAGGGTGGCGCTCAGCCCGTCCTCCTCCAGGGCGGCGGGGCGCAGTTCGACGACGACGGCGCGGAGTTCGTCGGCGGCCTCGGCGGCGAGCCGGGCGACCTCGGCGAGTTCGGCGCGGGCCCGGACCGGGTCGCGGTCGACGAGCTTGGCGGCCGCCTTGGCGGTGAGCCGCAGCGAGAAGAGCTTCTGCGAGACGGCGTCGTGCAGGTCGTGGGCGATGCGGGCGCGCTCGCCGGCCAGGGTGAGTTCCCGGCTGCGCTCGTAGAGGCGGGCGTTGGAGAGGGCGAGGGCGGCGTGGGCGGCGAGTATCCGCAGCAGTTCCTCGTCGTGGTCGGTGAAGAGGCCGCCGCCGCGCTTGTTCGCGAGGAAGATGACGCCCGTGACCTGCGGTTCGTCCTCGGCGGCGTCGGTGTCGAGGACGGGCATGCCGAGGAAGGCGTCCATCTCGGGGTGCGCGGCGGGCCAGCCGCCGAACGCGGGGGCCTGACGGACGTCGGCGAGCCGGGTGGGCCCGGTCTCGTGGAGCATCTTGGCGAGCACGCCGTGCTGCCGGGGCAGCGGGCCGATGGCGCGCCACTGCTCGTCGGTGATGCCGTCGACGACGAACTGGGCGAAGCCGCCGTGGTCGTCGGGGACGCCGAGGGCCGCGTACTCGGCACCGAGGAGTTCCCGGGCGGAGGCGGTGATGCGGCGCAGCACCTCGCGGACCTCCAGGTGCCGGCTCATCGCGAGCAGCGCCCGGCTCACCGCCTCGATGCCGGCCAGGCAGGGGTCGCAGGCCGGCAGCCGGTCGTCGTGGGAGTGACCGACCGGTATCCGGCCGTCGAGCGGCGGACCGTCGGTGAGCGGACCGTCGGTGAGCGGACCGGCCGCCGGGCGGTGGTCACTGGGCGCGCTGGACATACCGCCAACCTACCGCCGCGCCCCCGGCCCCCGCGTCCGTCCGCAGCCGCCTAGGTCGCAGGTCCGGGGACCTAGGCCGATGGGCCCGGAGCGCGAAGACCGGAGCGCAAAGACCGCAACGCGAGGACCCGCCACTCGAAGACCGGAGCGCAAAAAACCGCAACGCGAGGACCGGAACGCGAGGAGGGGCGGCCCTCCCGGTCGGGAGAGCCGCCCCTCGGGCGGACAGGCGCGGGCCTCAGCCCTTCTGCATGACCTCGGGCTCGTGCCGGCGCTGGAGGCGCGTCACGATGATGCCGATGACGACCGAGATGGCGACCAGCACGCCGGCGTCGATCGACCACTGCGCGACGGAGTGCGTCCACAGCGGGTCGTAGTTCGGGTTCTGGAAGTCCTTGTTCCAGGGGCCCATGAGGTGCGACAGGTCGAGCGTGGTGGCCACGATGCCGGTGCCCCAGCGGGCCGGCATCAGCCAGGCGACCTGCTCCAGGCCGGGCTTGCCGAAGATCTGGAAGAGGCAGCCGGTGAAGACGACCTGGATGATGGCGAACATGACCAGCAGCGGCATGGTCTTCTCGGCGGTCTTGACCAGCGCGGAGATCATCAGGCCGAACATCATCGCGGCGAAGCTCAGCAGGATCATGCCGATCGTCATCTCGACGAGCGGGGTGTTCGCGACGATCAGACCGTGCGCGGGCAGCTTGCGCGGCAGGAAGCCGACGGCGGAGATGATCGCGCCCTGGATCACGCTGAAGATGCCCAGCACGATGATCTTGGACATCATGTACGCCGAGCGGGACAGGCCGGTGGCCCGTTCCCGTTCGTAGATCGCCCGTTCCTTGATCAGTTCGCGGACCGAGTTGGCCGCGCCGGAGAAGCAGGCGCCGATCGCGAGGATCAGCAGGATCGTCGCGGCCCCGTTGTTGAGGTGGAGCTGCGACTTGGGGTTCGGCGCGAGCCCCGGTTCGTTGGGGATCAGCACGCTGACCGCGCCGATGACCGCGGGCAGCAGCACCGACAGCGCGAGGAAACCGCGGTCCGAGGCCAGCACCGACATGTAGCGGCGCATCAGGGTCCACAGCTGCGAGCCCCAGCTCTGCGGCTTGGGCGGCTTGATGGCCTCCTGGGCGACCTGGACGTGCTGGACCTCGCCCGCCTCGACGGTCGGGGCGGAGTACTGCTGGTAGTGCACCGAACCGCGGTAACGGCCGGCCCAGTCGTGGTCCGGGTAGTTCTCGAAGGCCTGGAAGACGTCCGCCCAGGTCTCGTAGCCGAAGAAGTGCAGCGCCTCGTCCGGCGGGCCGAAGTAGGCCACCGAACCGCCCGGCGCCATCACCAGCAGGCGGTCGCAGAGCGCCAGTTCGGCCACCGAGTGGGTGACGACGAGGATCGTGCGGCCGTCGTCGGCCAGGCCGCGCAGCATCTGCATGACCTCGCGGTCCATGCCCGGGTCGAGGCCCGAGGTGGGCTCGTCCAGGAAGATCAGCGACGGCTTGGTGAGCAGCTCCAGGGCGACCGAGACGCGCTTCTGCTGGCCGCCGGAGAGCGCGGTGATCTTGTTGTCGGCGCGCTTGTCCAGGCGCAGCTCGTAGAGCACCTCGTCGATCCGGGCGTCGCGCTCGCGGGCCTCGGTGTCGCCGGGGAAGCGCAGCTGGGCCGCGTACTTGAGGCCCTTGCGGACGGTCAGCTCGCGGTGCAGGATCTCCGACTGCGGCACCAGGCCGATGCGGGAGCGGAGTTCGGCGAACTGCTTGTAGAGGTTGCGGCCGTCGTACAGCACCTCGCCGCGGTCGGCCGGGCGGTAGCCGGTGAGGGCGCGCAGCAGGGTCGACTTGCCGGAGCCGGACGGGCCGATGACGGCGACCAGGGACTTCTCCGGGACGCCGAAGCTGACGTCGTTGAGCAGGATCTTCTTCGCGCCCTTGTGCTCGACCTCGACGGTCAGGTGGCGGGCGGAGAAGGAGACCGCGCCGTCGTCGACGAACTCCTGCAGCTGGTCGCCGACCAGCACGAAGCTGGAGTGGCCGACGGTCAGCCGGTCCTGCGGGCCCATCAGCTGGCGCTGCACCTGCTGGCCGTTGAGGAAGATGCCGTTGTGGCTGCCGAGGTCGACGATCTCGTAGCGGCCGTCGGGCAGTTGGCGCAGCTCGGCGTGGTGGCGGGAGACCTGGAGGTCGGAGACCACGATGTCGTTGTCGAGCGCGCGGCCGATCCGGACGGTGCGCATCGCGGACGTCAGGTTGCGGATCATCGTCGGCTGCGGGCCGCCACCACCACCACCGCCGTGCGGCGGCTGGGGCTGGGGCGTGAAGCCCTGCTGCTGGGCGGGGAAGCCCTGCTGCTGCGGGAACGGCGGCTGCGCGGCCTGCTGCTGCGGCAAGCCGCCCTGCTGCTGCGCGGCCCACGGCTCGGACTGCTGCTGGTACGGGTCCTGGGCCTGCTGCCCCCACGCCTGCTGCTGCGCGGCCTGCTGCGGCGCCGGCGCGTTGCTGCGGCTGGTGGCGGCCTCGTGCCAGGCGGGCGCCTGCGGGGCGGCGGACTGGACGGGTGCCGAGAAGGAGAGGCGCGGGCCGTTCTCCGGGTTGCCGAGGTTGACGACGGCGCCCGGGAACAGCTGGGCCTGCTGGGTCCGGGCACCGGCGACGTACGTGCCGTTGGTGCTGCCGTGGTCGTCCAGCTGCCAGCCGGTCCCGTTGAAGGACATGGTCCCGTGGTGCCAGGAGACCCGCGCGTCGTCGAACGGGAAGTCCGACTGCGGGTTGCGCCCGATGGTGTAGGACCGCCCCGGCTCCAGAGTCCGCTGCTGTCCGTTGATCTCAATGACGAGTTGCGGCACTGCTCGCCTGCCCCGCTCTCTCGGTCCCCCGATTGTGTCCCCCGGCCGGGGGTGCGTACTTCCTGTAACTGACGGGGGAATCATTCCAGCCGACGGACCGTTGACGAAAGTCGCCCCTGGGGACTGTGACCAGGCGGCAACGATTCGCGGACGGCGCGGTGTCCCGGGCTTCGCCGCACCCCCACGCCACCTCCCCGTCACCTGCACGTCGGCCGGTTCCCGCACACGCGCTCCGGGCACCCCCGACCCGTGCGTCCGGGGGGTGGACGGGTGCCCTGCGGGCCCTTCCCGCCCGGTAGCGTGGGACCCACCATGAACGCATCGCCCTTGGCCGCTGAGCCTTCCCCCGCCTCGCAGCCCCGGACCGAGGACGAGCGCACCCTGCTCGTCAAGGTGTTCGGCAAGGACCGCCCCGGCATCACGGCCGGCCTCTTCGCCACCCTGGCCGGCTTCGGCGTCGACGTGATCGACATCGAGCAGGTCGTCACGCGTGGCCGGATCACGCTGTGCGCCCTGGTCACCCCGCCCACCGCGCCCGGCGCCGAGGGCGGCCTGCGGGCCACCGTGCACCGCTGGTCGGAGGAGCAGAAGCTCCAGGCCGAGATCATCTCCGGCATCGGCGACAACCGGCCGCGCCGCGAGGGCCGCTCGCACGTGACGGTGCTGGGCCACCCGCTGACCGCCGCCGCGGTCTCGGCGCTCACCTCCCGGATCACCGCGGCGGGCGGCAACATCGACCGCGTCTTCCGCCTCGCCAAGTACCCGGTGACGGCGGTCGAGCTGGCCGTGTCCGGTGTCGCCACCGACGAGCTGCGCGGCGAGCTGGCCCAGGAGGCGGCGGCCCAGCGGGTCGACGTCGCCGTGGTCGCGGCCGGCCTGGAGCGCCGCGCCAAGCGCCTGGTGGTGATGGACGTCGACTCGACGCTCATCCAGGACGAGGTGATCGAGCTCTTCGCGGCGCACGCGGGCTGCGAGGAGGAGGTCGCCGAGGTGACGGCGGCGGCGATGCGCGGCGAGCTGGACTTCGCCGAGTCGCTGCGCGCCCGGGTGGCGCTGCTGGCCGGGCTGGACGCCTCGGTGACGGAGAAGGTGCGCGCGGAGGTCCGGTTCACGCCGGGGGCGCGCACCCTGATCCGCACGCTGCAGCGCCTGGGCTTCCAGGTGGCGATCGTGTCCGGCGGGTTCACGCAGGTCACCGACCACCTGGTGGAGCAGCTGGGGCTGGACTTCGCGGCGGCCAACACCCTGGAGGTGGCGGACGGCAAGTTCACCGGCCGGGTGGTCGGCGAGATCGTGGACCGCGCGGGCAAGGCCCGCTGGCTGGCCCGGTTCGCCGAGCAGGCCAAGGTGCCGCTGGAGCAGACGGTCGCGATCGGCGACGGCGCCAACGACCTCGACATGCTGAACGCGGCCGGCCTCGGGGTGGCGTTCAACGCCAAGCCGGTGGTGCGCGAGGCCGCCGACACCGCGGTGAACGTGCCGTTCCTGGACACCGTGCTGTACCTGCTCGGCATCACCCGCGAGGAGGTCGAGGCGGCCGACACCGTCGACGGCGGCCCGGCCGAGTAGTCCGCCGAAGGCCCGCACGGTCGGCCGGAGACGAAGGTGCGGGGCGCGCGGACCGAGTCCGCGCGCCCCTCACGTCGCTCCCGTCGCTCCCGTCGCTCCCGTCGAAGGAGACGTCCGGGCGTCAGTCCTGCGGCGTGTGGTAGGAGACCAGCTCGGCCACGCCCGGCTCGACGTCCTTCCAGGAGCCGCCGAAGCTGAGCACCGCGATCGCCGCCGTGGGGAAGCCGCCGAGCCGCAGCCGGTCCAGCGCGTCCGGGTCGCCCGCGTCGCCGGCCAGCACCTGGGTCAGGCCCAGCACGCCCGGGTTGTGCCCGACCAGCACCACGTCCGCGTACTCCTCCGGGGTCTCGTGGAGGACGGCGATGATCTCGCCCGGGCTGGCCTCGTAGATCCGCTCCTCGTACACGGTCCTGCGGGTCCGCTTGGGCAGCTCGTGCGCCGCCAGCTTCCACGTCTCGCGGGTGCGCAGGGCGGTGGAGCAGAGCACGAAGTCGGGGTTGATCCCCGAGTCGGCCAGCCAGCGGCCGGCGTCCGGGGCCTGGTTGCGGCCCCGGTCGGCCAGGGGCCGCTCGTGGTCGTCGACGCCGTTGGGCCAGTCGGCCTTGGCGTGGCGGAGAACGATGATCCTGCGGGGCGTGTCGGCGCTCATACCCAGCAAGCTTGGCAGAAAAGCCGTCCGGGGGCGCGATGCTCCCGGTTGCCGCCACTCCCAGGGGTGGCGGGTGCCATCATGCGCCGTTCACCGGGAGTTCTCCCGCCGGACGGCCGGGACCCGGGCCGGGTCGCGGAGCCGGTCAGCCCATGCCGGCGGCGATCGTGGCGATGATCGCCACGAGCACCACGATGCCGGCAAACGCCAGGGCGATGCGGCCGAGCTGCTTGCGGCCGTCGGTCGGGTTCGGTTCGAGAACGGGCATGTCCGGAATTCTCCCACCCCGGACGCGCCCGCCGACCCCCGCCCCCTCGCCCTTGGCCGGCCCTTGACCTTCCCCGGCCCGGCCCCGCCGCACAGAGCCGACCGGGCGACGAACCGGGGAAGGTGGACGAACCTCTAGGCCTTGGCCGGCACCTTCGGCGCCAGGGCCTCGTCCTCGATGTGCCGGGCCATCGCGGCCCGCAGGCCGAACAGCATCTGCGGCACCAGCAGCAGCGCGAGGAAGCCGAGCGGCCAGTACCACTGGCCCGTCACCTGGTAGATCCGTCCGATCAGGATCGGGCCCGGGATGGAGATCAGGTAGCCGACGCCCTGGGCGAAGGCGGACAGCTGGGCGACACCGCCCGCGGTCCGGGCGCGCAGCCCGATCATCGTCAGCACCAGCGGGAACGCGCAGTTGGACAGGCCCACCAGGACGGCCCACACCCACGGCAGCGCGGCCGGGGCGAGCGCGAGCCCGGCGTACCCGGCGATGCCGCAGGAGGCCAGCACGACGACGAACAGCCGCTGGTCGCCGCGCCGGGCGGCCAGGTTGGGCAGGACGAAGGAGACCGGCACGCCGATCACCATGGTCACCGCGAGCAGGACGCCCGAGGTGCCCTTGTCGACGCCGGCGTCCTGGAAGATCTTCGGCAGCCAGCCCATGACCACGTAGGCGCCGGTGGCCTGGAGGCCGAAGAAGCAGGCCATCGCCCAGGCCGTCCGGCTACGGGTGATCGGCAGCTTGTCGGCGGCGGGCCCGCCCGCCTTCCCGCCGCGCTCACGCTTGGCCACGGCGACGACGGTCCAGAGCACCAGCGCCACGGCGCCGAGGACGGCCCAGACGCCGAGGCCGTAGCGCCAGTCGCCGCCCAGGGCGCTGGTCAGCGGCACGGTGACGGCGGCGGCCAGGGCGGTGCCGGCCGACAGCGACATGGAGTACAGGCCGATCATCGGACCGACCTTGGCCGGGAAGTAGCGCTTGATCACCACCGGGATCAGCACGTTGGAGACCGCGACACCGGCCAGCGCGAGCGCGGTGAGCAGCAGGAAGACCGCGGTGCCGCCGGCGAAGGAGCGGGCCAGCACGCCCGCGGTGATCGCGCCCATGCCGGCGGTGATCACCGCGATCGGGCCGATCCGGCGGGCCATCGTGGGCGCGGCGAAGCCGAACAGGCCGAAGCACAGCGACGGCACGGCGGTGAGCAGTCCGGCGACCGTGGCGTTCATCCCGAGGCCGGAGCGGACCTGGTCGAGCAGTGGCCCGAGGCTGGTGACGACGGGACGGAGGTTGAAGGCGGCGGCGGCGATCGCGACGGCGAACAGTCCGACGACGAGGGGGCTGGGGGTGGCGGTGGGCCGCTCGGTCTGCGGCCGCACCTCGGTTCGGGGGGTGGTGGTGGTGTCTGCTGCGGGAGGCATGGGCACCATCATAGAATGATGGGATGAATTGACGCACCACGGAATTGGCATGATGTGCCGACCGTTCATCCACCGGCCCGCCGGAGTCCACCGGGCCCCGTCCACCGCCCCGAAGCCGCTAGGAGTCCCCCGTGGCGCTGTCCTCGCCGAGGCGCACCCCGCTGTCCGACCAGGTGATCGCGCAGCTGCGCGCCCAGATCACCTCCGGCGAGTGGCCCGTCGGCTCGCGCATCCCGACCGAGGCCGCCCTGGTCGAACAGCTCGGCGTCGCGCGCAACACCGTCCGCGAGGCCGTCCGCGCCCTCGCCCACAACGGGCTGCTCGACATCCGCCAGGGCTCGGGCACCTACGTCCTCGCCACCAGCGAGCTCGCCGGCGTCATGCACCGCCGCTTCGCCGACGCCGACCAGGCGCAGGTCGCCGAGCTGCGCGCGGCCCTGGAGACCTCCGCCGCGGGCCTGGCGGCCGTCCGCCGCACCCCGCGCGACCTCGGCCTCCTGGACGCCGCGCTGGCCCGCCGCGAGGCCGCCTGGCACTCCGGCGACGCCGAGGACTTCGTCCAGGCCGACGCCGCCTTCCACCAGGCCGTGGTCGCCGCCGCCCACAACGACGTGCTGGCCGCCGTCTACGCCGACCTCGGCGAGGTGACCCGCGCCCACCTGCGGCACGACGTCGGCCCCGAGCTGATCGCCGAGCGCTACATCGGCCACGACACGATCCTCGACGCGATCCGGGCCGGCGACGCCCAGCGCGCCTCCGTCGAGGCCGGCCGGGCGATCGGGGCCTGCGGCACCGCCGACGCCTGATCCGCCCGCCACGGGGAAGCCCGGAGAACGCCGGGAAGCCCGGAGAACGCCGGGAAGGCCGGAGAACGCCGGGAAGGCCGGAGAACGCCGGGAAGGCCGGAGAACGCCGGGAAGGCCGGAGAACCCCCCGCGGCGCCCCCCCCGCCGCCCGGGCGCGCCCGGGCGGCCGGCCCCGGC
>NZ_JBHWGV010000116.1:20638-28478 GCF_042732955.1 Kitasatospora sp. NPDC059747
CTCGCCGGGCTGCCCCCCACCCCGCGGCGCCCCCCCCCCCGGGGGGGGGGGGGGCGGCCCGGCGGCGTCGGTGGAGCGGGCGCCTCAGGCGCCGATGGCGTGCAGACCGCCGTCGACGTGGACGATCTCGCCGGTGGTCTTCGGGAACCAGTCCGACAGCAGCGCGACGACGCCGCGGCCGGCCGGCTCCGGGTCGCTCAGGTCCCACTTCAGCGGGGAGCGCTGGTTCCAGGTGTCGGCCAGCTCGCCGAAGCCCGGGATGGACTTGGCGGCCATCGAGCCGATCGGGCCCGCCGAGATCAGGTTGCAGCGGATGTCCCGCGCGCCCAGGTAACGGGCCAGGTAGCGGTTGGTCGACTCCAGGGCGGCCTTGGCCGGGCCCATCCAGTCGTACTGCGGCCACGCGTACTGCGCGTCGAAGGTCAGGCCGACGACCGAGCCGCCGTCCTGCATCAGCGGCAGCAGCGCCATGGTGAGCGACTTCAGCGAGTACGCGGAGACGTGCATCGCGGTGGCCACGGACTCCCACGGGGTGTCCAGGAAGTTGCCGCCCAGGGCGTCCTGCGGGGCGAAGCCGATCGAGTGGACGATGCCGTCCAGGGTCGGCAGGGTCTCGCGGACCTGGTCGGCGATGCCGGCCAGCTGCTCCGGGCTGGAGACGTCCAGCTCCAGGACCTTGACCGGCTTCGGCAGCTTCTTGGCGATGCGCTCGGTCAGGCTCGGGCGGGGGAAGGCGGTGAGGATGATCTCCGCGCCCTGCTCCTGGGCGAGCTTCGCGGTGTGGAAGGCGATGGAGGACTCCATCAGCACCCCGGTGATGAGGATCCGCTTGCCCTCGAGGATTCCACTCATGATCAGTGACCCATGCCCAATCCGCCGTCGACGGGAATGACGGCTCCGGTGATGTACGCGGCCTCGTCCGAACCGAGGAACCGCACGGTGGACGCGACCTCGGCGGGCGCCGCGTAGCGGCCCAGCGGCACGCCCGAGACGATCTCCTTGCGGCGCTCGTCGCTGAGCACGGCGGTCATGTCGGTGTCGACGAAGCCGGGGGCGACCACGTTGACGGTGATGTTGCGGGCGCCGAGCTCGCGCGCCAGCGACCGGGCGAAGCCGACCAGGCCGGCCTTGGAGGCGGCGTAGTTGGCCTGGCCCGGCGAGCCGGAGAGGCCGACCACGGACGAGATCAGGATCACGCGGCCCTTGCGCGCCCGCATCATCAGCTTGGAGGCGCGCTTGACCACCCGGAACGCCCCGGTGAGGTTGGTGTCGAGGACGGACGTGAAGTCCTCCTCGGACATGCGCAGCAGCAGGGTGTCGTTGGTGATGCCCGCGTTGGCGACCAGCACCTCGACGCCGCCGTGCTTCTGCTCGATCTCGGTGAAGGCGGCGTCCACCTGGGCGGCGTCGGTGATGTCGCAGCGCACCGCGAGGACGTCGTACTTCTCCAGGGCCTCGGGCACCTCGCCCGAGCGGCTGGTGATGGCGACCTTGTCGCCCGCCTCGGCGAAGGCCAGGGCGATCGCGAGGCCGATGCCCCGGTTTCCTCCGGTGACGAGAACCGAGCGGCTCAACGATCCACCTCTCTCCGTAAGGGGGTGCGCGTGCGGCTGGATGCGCACGCAGTGTGACCGTATCCGGCGCCCGGCGCCGTCGGCGAATCGGTCTCCCACAGCGCCTCACCGAAGGAACTGTGGCAATCCGACAATCCGCGCCCGGCCTGCCCGGGAGCACCCCGCGGGCCGGCCGGGCGCGCGGACGGGAACACCCGGGCCGGTGCGCCCGTTGCCACCCGTTGTACGGGACGACCCGGGGCCGGCCGTACCCTCTCCCCGAAAGAGTCCCGGCGAGGAACGAAGAGGCAGGGCGCATGACCAAGGCACAGCCCGGGAGCACCCACCGACGCGGACGGCTGCTGGCCCTCACCGCCCTGGCCGCGGTCGCGGGCGCCGCCGCCTGGTCGCTGCGCGATCTCCCGGCCGCGTTCGGACGCCGGCCGGACGGCGAGCGCGAGGAGCGGGTGCGCGACTCCCCGCAGTACCGCGACGGCGTCTTCCACAACGCGCCGTCCACCCTCGCCCGCGCGGCGTCCGCCCCCAGCATCGACGGCGACACCGTCCGCCGCATGGTCTTCCAGCGCGAGGGCCGCGTCCCGGCGCAGCCGGTGCCGCTCGTGCGCCCCGCCGACGGCCCGCGTCCGGCCGCCGAGGGCGTGGAGATCACCTGGTACGGGCACGCCTCCGCGCTCGTGGAGATCGAGGGCTCGCGCGTCCTGCTCGACCCGGTCTGGAGCGACCGCTGCTCGCCCTCCGCGCACGTCGGCCCCAAGCGGCTGCACCCCGTGCCGGTCGGGCTGGAGGAGCTCCCCCAGGTCGACGCCGTGCTCATCTCGCACGACCACTACGACCACCTCGACATGGCGACGGTCAAGCGCCTGGTGCACACCCAGTCCGCGCCGTTCGCGGTGCCGCTCGGCATCGGCGGCCACCTGCGCCGGTGGGGCGTGCCCGAGCACCGGATCATCGAGCTGGACTGGGACGAGACCTGCACGCTCGGCGAGCTCGTACTCACCCTCACCTCCGCGCACCACTTCTCCGGCCGCGGCCTGACCCGCAACACCACCCTGTGGGGCTCGTGGGTGATCGCCGGCCCCACCCGCAAGGTCTTCTACACCGGCGACTCCGGCTACTTCGAGGGCTACGCCCGGATCGGCGAGCAGCACGGCCCGTTCGACGCCGCCCTCGTCCAGATCGGCGCCTACGACACGGCCTGGGCGGACATCCACATGACGCCCGAGGACGCCGTCCTCGCCCACCGGGACCTGCGCGCCGGCCTGCTCGTGCCCGTCCACTGGTGCACCTTCAACCTCGGGCTGCACCCGTGGGCCGAACCGGTCGAGCGGCTCCTGAAGGAGGCCAAGGCCCAGGCCGTCCCGCTCGCCGTGCCGCGCCCCGGCGAGCGCGTCGACGTCGACAACCCGCCCGAGCTGGACGGTTGGTGGGAGACCGTCGCCTGACGCCCCGCCGGACCGCCGGGGCGGCGCCGGGCAAATGCGCTGGCCGAAAGTGCGTGGACGGGAAATGATGCGGTGCGGGCGCCCCTGTGCGGCGCCGCACCGCCACCCCCCGCGACCAGGGAGCTCGCTTGCCTCCGATCCCTCCGGCCGACAGCGCCGGCGTCCCCCACGGGCGCGCCGTCGATCCGCTGTTCCTCGCCTACCCGCTGCGCGCCCTCGCCGACGCCGCGCTCACCCGGGCCCGTGAACTCGGCGCCGAACACGCCGACTTCCGCCTGGAGCGGGTCCGCAGCGCCTCCTGGCGGCTGCGCGACGCCCGCCCGGCCGGCACCTCCGACAGCGTGCAGCTCGGCTTCGCCGTCCGCGTGCTGCTGGACGGCGCCTGGGGCTTCGCCGCCGGAGTGGACCTCACCACCGACGCGGCGGCGCGGGTCGCCGGGCAGGCCGTGGCGGTGGCCCGGCTGTCCGGCGGGATCAGCCGCGCGGCCGGCTCCGCCGAGCGGGTCGAGCTCGCACCGGAGCCGGTCCACCGGGACGTCACCTGGGTGTCCTCCTACGAGGTCAACCCCTTCGACGTGCCGGACGCCGAGAAGACCGCCCTGCTCGCCGGGTGGAGCTCGCGGCTGCTGGCCGCCGAGGGCGTCTCGCACGTCCAGGCGAGCCTGCTGACCGTCCAGGAGAACAAGTTCTACGCGGACACCGCCGGCACCGTCACCACCCAGCAGCGCATCCGCGTGCACCCGACGCTGGAGGCCACCTCGGTGGACGAGCGCACGGGCGCCTTCGACTCGATGCGCACCCTGGCCCCGCCGGTCGGCCGCGGCTTCGAATACCTCACGGGGGTCCGGGGGTCGTCCCCCGATGGACGGAGCCCGAGGGGCACCGGCTGGGACTGGGACGCCGAACTCGCCGAACTGCCCGTCCTGCTGGCCGAGAAGATGAAGGCCCCGAGCGTCGAGGCGGGCCGCTACGACCTCGTCATCGACCCGTCCAACCTCTGGCTGACCATCCACGAGTCGATCGGCCACGCCACCGAGCTGGACCGCGCCCTCGGCTACGAGGCCGCCTACGCCGGCACCTCCTTCGCCACCTTCGACAAGCTCGGCTCGCTCAAGTACGGCTCCGAGCTGATGCACGTCACCGGCGACCGCACCGCCGAGCACGGCCTGTCGACCATCGGCTACGACGACGAGGGCGTCGCCACGCAGTCCTGGGACCTCGTCAAGGACGGCGTCCTGGTCGGCTACCAGCTCGACCGCGGCATGGCGAAGCTCAAGGGCTTCGAGCGCTCCAACGGCTGCGCCTTCGCGGACTCCCCGGCGCACGTCCCGGTGCAGCGGATGGCCAACGTCTCGCTGCGGCCCGCCGCCGACGGCCCGGACACCGAGGGCCTGTTCGCGGGCGTCGAGAACGGCCTCTACATCGTCGGGGACCGCTCCTGGTCCATCGACATGCAGCGCTACAACTTCCAGTTCACCGGGCAGCGCGCCTACGCCATCAGGAACGGCGAACTCGCGGGCCAGGTCAAGGACTTCGCCTACCAGGCGACCACCACCGACTTCTGGGGCTCGATGACGGCCGTCGGCGGCCCGCAGACCTACGTCCTCGGCGGCGCCTTCAACTGCGGCAAGGCGCAGCCCGGTCAGGTCGCGGCGGTCAGCCACGGCTGCCCGTCCGCGCTGTTCCGCAACGTCAACGTGCTCAACACCCAGCAGGAGGCGGGTCACCGATGACCGCGACGCAGCCCCACGAACTCGTCGAGCTCGCACTCGGCCTCTCCCGCGCCGACGGCTGCGTGGTGATCGCCGACGAGGAGTCCACCGCCAACCTCCGCTGGGCCGGCAACGCGCTGACCACCAACGGCGTCACCCGCGGCCGCCGCCTCACCGTGATCGCCACCGTGGCCGGCGCCGAGGGCACCGCCTCCGGCGTGGTCTCGCGCGAGGCCGTCACCGCGGACGAGGTCGAGAGCCTCGTCCGGGCCGCCGAGGAGGCCGCCCGCGCCGCCGGACCGGCCGAGGACGCCCAGCAGCTGGCCGCCGGCCTGCCGGCCTCTCCGCACTTCGACCAGCCGCCCGCCGAGACCTCGATCGACGTCTTCGCGGACTTCGGCCCGGCCCTCGGCGAGGCCTTCGCCCGCGCCGCCGCCCAGGGCGAACTGCTCTACGGCTTCGCCCGGCACGAGGTGACCACCAGCTACCTGGGCACCTCCACCGGCCTGCGGCTGCGCCACGACCAGCCGACCGGCATGGTCGAGATCAACGCCAAGACCGCCGACCTGTCCGGCTCGGCCTGGGTCGGCGCCGCCACCCGGGACTTCACCGACGTCGACGTCACCGCCCTGCACGCCGAACTGACCAAGCGCCTGGGCTGGGGCGCCCGCACGGTGGACCTCCCGGCCGGCCGCTACGAGACGCTGCTGCCGCCCTCGGCCGTCGCCGACCTCATGGTTTACCTGCACTGGTCCGCCGGCGGCCGGGACGCCCACGAGGGCCGCACGGTCTTCTCCAAGCCGGGCGGCGGCACCCGCGTCGGCGACGAGCTCGCCGCGCTGCCGCTGACGCTGCGCGCCGACCCGCGCGAACCCGGCCTGGAGGCCACGCCGTTCGTCCTCGCGCACGCCACCGGCGGCGACGTCTCGGTGTTCGACAACGGCCTGCCGATCAGCGCCACCGAGTGGATCCGCGAGGGCGTGCTGACCGACCTGGTCACCTCCCGCCACGCGGCCGGCCTCACCGGCCTGCCGCTGCGCCCGGCCGTCGACAACCTGGTGCTGGAGACGGCCGACCAGGACGCCGCGCCGACGCTGGACGAGATGATCGCCCGCACCGAGCGCGGCCTGCTGCTCACCTGCCTCTGGTACATCCGCGAGGTGGACCCGGCGACGCTGCTGCTCACCGGCCTCACCCGGGACGGCGTCTACCTGGTCGAGAACGGCGAGGTGGTCGGCGCGGTCAACAACTTCCGGTTCAACGAGTCGCCGGTCGACCTGCTCGGCCGGATCACCGAGGCGGGCCGCACCGAGCGGTGCCTGCCGCGCGAGTGGAGCGACTGGTTCACCCGCACCGCGATGCCACCCGTGCGTGTCGCGGACTTCAACATGAGTTCGGTCAGCCAGGCCTCATAGCCACTGGCCGACGGGGGGATACGAGAGACATGATGGACGAGAAGCGGCTGGTCAAGACGAGCAAGATGCTGTCGCGCATCCTGCGGCACGAGCCCGGGTGGGTCGGGATCACCCTCGACGAGGCCGGCTGGGTGCGGATCGACCTGCTCCTCGCCGCCCTCGCGGCGAAGGGCAACCGGCTGAGCAGGGCCGACCTGGACCACATCGTCGCGACGAACAACAAGCGCCGGTTCGGCTACTCCGCCGACGGTCTCTCGATCCGCGCCAACCAGGGCCACACGGTGGCGGTCGACCTCGGTCTGGCCGCCGCCGTGCCGCCCCCGGTGCTCTACCACGGCACCGCCGACCGGCACCTGGCGGCGATCTTCCACGAGGGCCTGCGCCCGATGGCCCGCCAGGACGTCCACCTCTCGGCGGACACCGAGACGGCCACCCGGGTCGGCTCCCGGCACGGCCGCCCGGTCGTGCTCACCGTGAACGCCGCCGCGATGGTGGCGGACGGCCACGAGTTCCGGATCAGCGAGAACGGCGTCTGGCTCACCGGCGCCGTCCCCCCGCAGTACCTCTCCCGGCGGCCCTGACGGACCCGTCGCGCGTGTCCGCCCGCCCCGGTCTCGTCCTCGGCCGGGGTGCGGCGTACGGTGAATTGGCCGCGCGGCCGGACGCGCGGGTGCTCCGACGAGGACGGTAGGACATGGGCAAGAGCGCGGACGGCGGGCAGGTCCACCGGATCACGGGGGCGCGCAGCAGCCTCACCGAGGACGTCCGCGGGCGACAGCGCCGCTACGTGGCCTCGATGCTGCTGCGGACGGTCTGCGTGCTGCTGGCCGTGGTGCTGTGGGACGTGCAGCGCTGGCTGGCGGTCGGCGCGCTCGCGGGCGGCGTGCTGCTGCCGTACTTCGCGGTGCTGATCGCCAACGCCGGACGGGAGCGGGCGCCGGGTCTGCCGAGCACCTTCGACATCCCGCTCGACACCCCGCTGATGCTCGGCCCCGGTGGTACGGGTGGGGCGGGTGCGGCGGCCGGTACAGGAGAGGCAAAGAAGTCTCCCACCGATCCTTCACAGAGCGGGAGCTGACTGTCCGGGTCCTCCACGTTCACGATGGTTTGACTCGGCGAAAGCTCAAAAGAACCTCAGATTAATCATGCAAGACCTCCCCAAACCGGGGTCTCGGCGTGACATACTGCGTACGCGCTCCGCATCCCCCGTCGGAGCGACGGACCGACGCCGGGCGGCTCCCCCCGTGGCTGCCCGGCGTCGCCATGCCCGCCCCGGGCCGCGCCGGGATCCCCGGCCGCCGGGGTGCGGAAGGGCCCGTGAAAGACTGGCGGTGCACAACCCCCGCCAAGCCCCGAGGACGGCCCGATGGACACCCCGCAGACGCCGATCTGCTCCGCCAAGGGCTGCCGGGCGGACGCCGGCTGGGTGCTGGTGTGGAACAACCCCAAGCTGCACACCCCGGACCGTCGCAAGACCTG
Organism: Kitasatospora sp. NPDC059747; assembly: GCF_042732955.1. Lineage (NCBI taxonomy): Bacteria > Bacillati > Actinomycetota > Actinomycetes > Kitasatosporales > Streptomycetaceae > Kitasatospora > Kitasatospora sp. NPDC059747. The sequence continues at coordinate 28,261 of NZ_JBHWGV010000116.1, forward strand.
GCTCGCGTGCGACGAGCACCGCGAGCACCTGTCCCAGTTCCTGGGCGTGCGCGGCTTCCTCAAGGAGGTCGTCGCCTTCGCCGACTGGACCTCTTAGGCGGACTAGTGCCACAGCACTAGCCGCTAGGTTCTGTACGGCGGATCTTGTGACCGTCGCATGATCGGCTCGTTGTACTGGTCATGGGGCGGGGAGAGCTGAGCAAGGACGAGTGGGACCG
>NZ_JBHWGV010000117.1:0-4737 GCF_042732955.1 Kitasatospora sp. NPDC059747
CCGCGCCGCAGGCCGCCCCGGCGCCCGCGCCCGCCCAGGGCACGCCCGCCGGCGGCACGCCGGCGCCCGGCGCACCCGCGCCCGGTATCGCGTACGAGGCGACCCAGCTCGCGAGCGCGATCGACCCGGCGCTGCTGGGCGCCGGCCCCGCGGACCCGGGCACCCCGCCGTCCGGCGGCCCGGCCGTCCCGCCGCCGCCCGGCGGTCCGGCGGCTCCGGCCGGGCCCGCGGGCTACGGCTACCCGAACGCGGGCGGCGGGCCGGGCGGCGTGCCGCAGGCGGCCCCGGTGCCGCCGGGCGTGCCCACGGTCGGCCCCGGCTACTTCGCCGCGCTCAGCTACCGCGGCCCGGACGGCTCGGAGCAGAAGCTGCTGCACCGCAGCGAGCCCGGCACCCCGCACCCGGAGTGGAAGATCCTCCAGGACCTGCGGCGGCTCAACGTGCCGCCGGACCAGGTGCTGGAGCTCTACACCGAGCTGGAGTCCTGCGACCTGCCCGGCGGCTACTGCAACCGCATGATCGCCGCGTCCTGGCCGAACGTGCGGCTCACCCACACCGCCTCCTACGGGCGCGACCACGCGTCCCGGCAGGCGGGGATGGCGGAGCTGCTCGACCACCTGGACGAGCTGCACCAGCTGGCCTCGGGCCCGCAGCGGGTCCGCCCGTTCCGGGTGCCGCCGCCGGCCCCGGGCAGCGTCCAGGTGCTGCCGCCGCTCCCGCCGCAGCAGCTGGCGCAGGAGCTGGGGCTGCACTTCGGGCCGAACCTGTTCCGCTTCGAGCAGCGCGCGGTCTCCCGCCAGGGCGTGCCGGAGCCGGTCGCCCAGACCCTGATGTGGGCCGGGCTGCCGCGCGACTTCGGGCCGTTCTTCTGGGCGCAGGCGCAGGACGGCCGGCCGATCCCGACGCTCGCCGAGCTGGCCGCCGAGCGCGGCCTGCCGCAGGGTCCGGACTTCGCCGGCTACCTGGTGCTCGGCAACGACTACGGCCGCCAGCTGTGCGTCCAGTACGGCACCGCGAACGTGGTCGCCGTGGACGTCGACGGAACCGGGCAGCCGCCCCGGTTCGTCAACACCGGTGTACCGGAGTTCGTCCGTTCGCTGGCCCTGCTGGGCCGCATGTGGCGGCTGCGGTACGGGCTGACGCCGGAGCAGGCCGGACGCTGGACGGCCGACTTCCAGGCGGAGCTCGCCGCGATCGACCCGGCGGCCCTGCAGAACGCGGACACCTGGTGGGCCGTGCTGCTGGAGCAGTTCTGGGACGGCCTGCTGTAGCGGACCGTTCCGGATCCTCGCAGGTGGGGAGGGGTCGTTCCGGTGTCCGGAACGGCCCCTTCGGCGTGCCGTCGCGGCGGTGCCTCGTTGGGGTTTCGTCCGGATCTGCGCAAAATAGGTCAAGAGGATGGGTCTATTCGTCCGGTCCTCGACCTATTTCGATCCGTCCGACGGGCGGATCCGGACCCGGTCGCCGAACCGGTCCCGGAGCCGTCCGTTCCGTCCGATCATGGGCTCCGCAGCCCGCGACACGAGGGGAAGAGCCCATGAGCGACGCCGTCTCCCAGTACGGCTTCACCCCGGCCCGGCGTGGTTACGCGCCCGAACAGGTCGACCGCGCCCTGGCCGCGCTCACCGCGCAGCGCGACGAGGCCTGGGAGCGGCTCAGCGTCCTCGGCGCCGGGATCCGGCAGATGGAGGGCAGGCTGGCGGAGGTCCGCCAGGCCGCGCAGGACGCGCCCGCGCCCGACTACACCGTGCTGAGCGAGGAGGCCGCCGGCCTCGCCGTCATGGCCGAGACCGAGGCCCGCGCCGTCCGGGAGAAGGCCGAGCGCTTCGCCGAGGACCTGCGCGACGAGGTGTACGAGGCCGGCCAGGCCGCCGAGCACGCCGCCAAGGAGTACGCGGCCACCACCCGCAGCGAGGCCGACCAGGCCGCGCGGCGCACCGAGGAGCGCACCCGCGCCGAAGCGGAGACGATCCGCGGCGACGCCGACGGCGACAACCGGACCGTCCGGGACGCCGCCACCGCCTACGCCGCCAAGGTGCGCGTCGCCGCCGCCGAGGCGAGCGAGCAGGCCGAGGCCGAGCTCGCCGACCGGCGGCGCGGCGCCGACGAGGCCTTCGCCGAGGCCCAGGCCCAGGCCGACGCGGAGGACGCCGAGGTCGCGGAGACCGCCGAGCGCCGGGTCAAGGAGGCCGAGCAGCACCGGGAGACCGTGCTCGGCCAGATCAAGCAGCTGGAGGCCGAGGCGCAGGCCAAGGCCGACCGGAGCGTCGAGCAGGCGCGCCGGGAGGCGGAGAAGGTCAACGCGGCGAGCGAGCGGGAGCAGACCGAGTTCGCGGCCCGGCTGGAGACGGTGCAGCAGCACCTCGACCACATCAAGGCCACGCTGGCCTCGCTCACCGGGGCGGCGGTCGGCCAGATCGAGGCGGCGGCCGTGCGGGCGCCCGAGGCCGCCGACGTGTCTGCCGATGCTGTCGCCGACGTCGTCACCGATGCCGCCGCCGATGCCGCGGCTGATGCCGTCACCGATGCCGTCGCCGATGCCGTCACCGACGACGGCACCGCGCCCGCGGACTCCGAGGCGGACACCGGTGAGATCCCGGTGCCCGACCTGCGCAAGCGGGACGCGGCGGGCGCGGGGAAGGAGACGGCCGTCCTGCGGCTGCCGTCCGCGCAGGTCGCCGCCCCGGCCCCGGCCGACGCCGCGCCGGCGGACGTTCCGGCCGACGCGCCCGTGGTGACCGGCCCGGTGCCTCCCATGCCGGCCGCGCCGCCGCGGACCGGTCCGGCCGAGCCCGTCGCTGCGGACTCGGACGCGGACGCGGACGCGGGCACGGAGCCGGAGGAGACCCGGATCATCCCGAAGATCGTCATCGTGGACGACGGCGCCGGCTACGCGACCCCGAACACCGTCTCCTACCGCCGCCGCTGAGACACCCCGGCTACTGCGGCGGCGCACCGTCCGCCAGCAGCCCGGTGAGCTTCTCGTCCTGGGCCCTGACCGCCTCCCGCCGGGCGGTCAGGGCCTCGGCGTTGCGGTCGATCAGCTGGCGCTGGTACCCGGTGAGGACGGTGAACCAGAGGGCCGCCAGGTTGCTGCGGGCCGTGCAGTCGAGGTCGGCGCGGGCGGCGGCCAGTTCGCCGGGGGTGATCTCCGCGGTGCCGCGGTAGCGCTCCGGCAGGGCCTCCGGGGCGTCGGCCGCGAACCCGGACGCGCCCATGCACGCCGACCAGTCCTTCGTCGCCGCGACGACCCTGGCGTCCGTCCCGGCGGCCTTCAGCGACGTGTCGAACAGCCGGCCCACCAGATCGGCGCCGGGCCCCTGCGGCGGTCCGATCCGCTCCGCCGCCTGCCGGTCGCAGTCCACCCGGGCGTTGTCGTAGGCCTCGCCGGAGCCGGCCGGGGCGGCGGCCGGGCGCGGGAGCGGCCGGCGGGGCGGGTGGAAGCCCTGGACGGCGGCGGCGTCCGCGCCCAGGTAGCCCCAGGCGCCGGCCGGCAGCGCGGTCGCGTTGTCGGGCGCCTCTGCGGCCTGGAGGCCGTCCCCGTCGAACGCGGTGAAGCCGGCCCGGCGCATGCAGGAGACGACGAGCATGTTCCGCGCCTGGATCTCCTTCACGGCGCTCCGGTCGTCGGCCTGGTAGGCGGAGAGCGGAAGTCCGGTCATTCCGCCCCGGCCGGATTCCGGGGCGCGCGCCCCGGAGACCTCCGGCGGGGTCGGCGCGGAATCCGAGGAGCCGCTTCCGGAAACCCCGGAACAACCGGCGGAGAATGCCGTGATCACCACCGTCAGGGCGGCCGAGGCGAATCGCTGCGACGGCGCGGGAAGTTGCACGGCGAGTACTCCGATCCTCAAGCGCTGCAAGCTTGTTCGGACCCTAGCGCATTCCTTCGGCGGCGGTTCCCGCAGGCGCCGGCGAACGATCGGCTTGGCCGGAAAACAGCTGTCCGGTGTTGCCTCGCCGTGCAAATCTCGGGAGTCGCAAACCGCGACCGATGGAGGGTCCATGGTTATCCGCACACATTTCCGTTCGGACCGCCGGAATTCGAGCCACCGGAACAGAAATGCGAACGCCCGCAGGCTGGGCGCGCTCGCGGTGCTGACCGCGGCCGCCGCGACCCTGCTGCCGGTGACCGGCGCCCGGGCGGTGGAACGCGTCGACTGCGGCAACCGGAACGATTTCGCGAAGGTGTACAACTACGGCTACGGCGGGCGGCTCTGCTTCGCGAACGACGGCTGGATGGCCGTCCGCATCTACAACGTCGACCGGATCGACGCCGGCAACAACCGGGTCGTCACCTACCTCGGCGGCGGGCTCGGCTCCTGGACGGTCTTCAACTGGGAGCAGTACGACTTCAATGCCAACCAGGGCCACCAGGTGATGATGTACGACATCAACCTCTCGCGCTGGTAGCCCGCCGGAGCCCCGTACGGTCGGGCGGGTGCGGCCGCTCGGTCTGACGGGGCTCCAGGGACGCGCGGGGCCCAGGCGGCCTCGGGGTGTGCGAGGAGCGGAATCGTGTGAGGCCCCGGAGGCGTGTGACCCGGGAGGCCCCGGAGGCGTGTGAGGCCCCGGAACCCGGGAGGCCCCGGAAACGTGTGAGGCCCCGAAACGTGTGAGGCCGAGACCCGGGGGGGGGGGGCCTGGGCCGGGGCGCGCGAGGCGGGCCGCGGGGGGGGGCGGGGGGCGCCGCCCCCCCGCGCGCGCCCCCCCGCGCCGCCCCCCCCCCCCGCGCGCGGT